>CAMZDU010000158.1 GCA_947305445.1 uncultured Selenomonadales bacterium | reverse complement strand
GCAACGAACAACTCCAGTAAAACCTATATCAAGTCCGGCGTGCGTGACGACAATTAATCCGAGTTCGGCGGCGCGGTCGATGATTCGCAGAAATTTTACGTCGTCAAGATTTGTACCTTGATAAACGGGGTGGATTTTGATACCCTTTAGCCCGCGATTTTTCACGCGGCTCAATTCTTCTCGATAATTCGTGTAATCGGGGTGAATACAGCCAAATGATATGATTCCTTCGCCAAAATTCTTCTCATTCAACGTGGCGGAGCTGGAATTTATCTTTTCGACCTGCCGTGAACTCGTCGCTACCGGCAAAATCACCGAAAAATTTATCTGCGCGGCGTCCATAGAACTTTTTAAGCCGTTTAACGTACCGTCACTGAAATATTTGCTGTGACTTACGATACTTAGCTTTTCCAAAACCTCAGCAGATATTTTTTCTGGGAAAATGTGCGTATGCATGTCGATTATCATTGCGGGTCACTCCTTTTAAGTTTTTTTGGAGGTTTTTTGTATGAAAGTTGTTTTACTCGTTTTGTACTTCGCAGTTTTGATTGGTATCGGTCTTTACTGCCGAAAACACGCAACAGACGTTGATGGATTCGTTTTGGGCGGACGCAGTGTCGGTCCTTGGCTGACTGCCTTCGCTTACGGCACGAGTTATTTTTCTGCAGTCGTGTTTGTCGGCTACGCGGGACAATTCGGTTGGAAGTACGGCATCGCGGCGACTTGGGCGGGCATCGGCAACGCTTTAATCGGTTCGTTAATGGCCTGGTTCATTCTCGGCAGACGCACAAGAATTATGACACGTCATCTTGACACCGCGACCATGCCGCAATTTTTCGAGAAGCGTTTCGGCTCGCCGTCACTGAAAATCGGCGCGGCAATTATCATTTTTATCTTTATGATACCCTATACCGCCAGTTTATACAACGGGCTGTCGCGACTGTTCGGCATGGCGTTCAGCATTGACTATTCATTTTGCATACTGCTTATGGCCGTGCTTACGGCGGTTTACGTCATCGCGGGCGGTTACATGGCCACGGCCATTAACGACTTCATTCAGGGCATCGTAATGCTCGCGGGGATATCGGCGGTCATTTACGCGGTAATTGAATCAAAAGGCGGCTTCATGACTGCGCTCGACGGTTTGGCACGAATCACCGACGACAAAGTTTCCGCAACGCCGGGAATTTTCGCGTCATTCTTCGGGCCGGATCCGCTGAATTTATTATTCGTGGTGATTTTGACGTCGCTGGGCACGTGGGGCTTGCCGCAGATGGTTCAGAAATTCTACGCGATTAAAAACGAACAGGCAATCCAAAAAGGCACAATCATATCGACGCTCTTCGCCTTCGTGGTAGCGGGCGGCTGTTACTTCCTGGGCGGCTTCGGCAGATTATTTTCCGACCGAATTGATATTGCGTTGGAAGGCTACGACGCGATTATCCCGACAATGTTAAGCAGCTTGTCCATGGGAATGATTGCGTTAGTTGTGATTTTAGTTTTGTCGGCATCAATGTCAACGCTGTCGTCACTGGTAATTGTTTCGGCCTCGACGTTGACACTCGACCTTATCCGCGACAATTTCGCCAAAGACATGTCGGAGCCGCGACAAGTTTTGTTGATAAGAGCGTTGGTCGTCGTGTTTATCGCAATCTCGGCGGTGCTCGCGCTGGTACAATACAAAAGCTCCGTGACGTTCATCGCGCAACTTATGGGCGTATCTTGGGGCGCAATGGCCGGCGCGTTCCTCGCTCCGTTCATGTACTCGCTTTACTCGAAAAAAGTCACGACGGCGGCTTGCTGGACCTGCTTTGTCTTCGGCAGTGTGTTAATGACGGCGAACATGTTGATTCGACCGGCCTTCCCCGCAATAATGCAGTCACCGATTAACGCCGGCGCAATCGCAATGCTTGCGGGGCTGATAATTGTGCCGCTGGTGAGTGCGCTGACTCCCAAGCCCGATCGAAAACTTGTGGACAACGCATTCACCTGCTACGACGAAAAAATTCTCGTGCCGCTCTCGACGTCACTCAACAGCGAGAAATAATTTGTCGAACTTAGGGCGCGTTCACATTTTACTTAGCGTTGAAAATGTTGGTGAGGGCTGAAGTGACGATCTACACCAAAATCAGGGAGCGCGACCCGTTCGCGGCGTCCCTGTTGCCGAAAATAAAAAAAATGCTCAACGAGGCACGTGCACAAGTTGAACATGACTTGGAACTTAACGAACGATGAAAAAATTTAATTATCGCGGCTACGACGCGCAATCAGTCGAACGCGCCGGCACGCTGGAGGCGGAAAATTACGCCGAAGCTTACGCCGCGCTGACTTACCAAGGAGTTAAAGTCGTCAAACTAGAACCGACACGAGCAAATTTCACGCAGTCGGCAAAAAATTTTTTGCTTAAGCTCCAAATCGGCGGACAATGGCGAGCAGTCTTCTTCCGCGAACTTAGCGTAATGCTCGGCGTGATGACATTGCACGAGTCGCTTGAAACTTTGGCGCACGCGGCCAACAATCACCCGTCGGAAAAAATTTTGTCGAAACTGGTCACGGCTGTCGGCGAAGGGCAAAGCTTCGGCGCGGCTCTCGAACGTTACGAATTAATTTTCGGCGGCGATGCGATTCAGTCGGTCACAATCGGCGAGGCGAGCGGCAATCTTCAGGACGTTACGGCGCGATTGGCGGCGCAACTCGAACGCAACTATTCAACCGAAAAAAAAGTTCGCGGCGCAATGTATTATCCGCTGTTCGTGCTGACGGCGGCACTGATTGCGGCGGTCGTGCTCGTCAACGTGACGTTGCCCGTGTTTGAAAGTTTCTTCGCGGAGCGCGGCGGCGAATTGCCGTTGCTGACGTTGTTGCTTTTGCGCGCCGGAAAATTTTTGGCGGAGTATTGGCCGATTATAATTTTGTTGACGGCGGCTTGCGTCGTCTTGAGCATTGTCATCGTCCATGAAGTCGAGGCCGTCAAATTTTTCGTCGACAAACTCAAGCTGACAATCAAACTTATGCGCGAAGTTGAACTGCGAAATTTTTTCGAGCGGCTGAGTTTTTTGCTCGAAAGCGGAATCACACTCGACGAGGCGTTAAAACTTTGCGCGGCGTCGACAAAAAATCTCGTCGTGCGGAAAATTTTGAGTGACGTACAATTTTACGTCGAGCGCGGCTCAAGTCTCGGTTCACTCGTCGCCAAAGAAAATTTTCCGCCGCTGTATGTCGGCTTAATCGTCACGGGCGAAGCCGGCGGCGAACTCGTCAACATGCTCCGTCAATGCGAGTCCATGGCCGATTTCGAGGTTGAAGAAATTTTGCGCACGTTGCCCGCGAAGGCGGAAATTTTCGGCACGCTCATTGCCGGGCTGATTGTCGCTACACTCGTCTTCGCCGTCATGCTGCCTATTTTCGACACGACAAATTTAATTTGAGCCTTTCGTCAATCGGCGTAAGTGTAAGTGCTCATCGGCACTTCAGCAAAATGAATCGTCGCGGCCTCATCGTCAACAAAGACGTAACCGAAGGCGCGGCGATAAATTTTTGCGCCGGTGTAGTTGTCGACGGCCGACGCCACGCTGAAGAACGTATAAACCTCGGCGGCAGTTCCGACGCGGCGGGCAGTATTCTTCCTCGTGCCGTAAGAAACTTTGTACGGCTGAAGCGCAACTCGTTCGCCCGTGACCTCAACGGTGATTTTTCCGAGATTCGCGGAAGTCTTTGTCGTCGCGGGGAAGTGGTATTGATGATTCGCACGGCTATTGAAAACGTAAGGATTGTAATTTTTTTCAATGGTGACTGCACCGGAAATGACGCGCTCCGCCGCTTCAACGACGCCGCTATCCGCCGCGTTCTGCAAATCGAATTCCGCTTGAAAGGCGGTCGTCTCGTACGTGTGATTTGTCTCCGCCGACTGAATTCCCAAAACCGTCAGCGCAATTATCAGCATTAAACACAGACTGAAAATTGTCGCGAAACCTTTTTGATTCATCACGTGCCTCCGGCAATTATAACGCTGTCGCAACTCGGCATGAAAACCGCCGTGCCGAGTTTTATTTTGCGTGCGGTGACGAGGCTCTCCATCTCCAGCGTGACATGCAAAATTTTCGTCTGCGCGTTCGCCGTGAAGTGCAGAGAATTTATCTTCGTGTCGCCGAAATAATTGTCGCCGGTTATCGGATTACTTCTCGCGCCTTCTAGGGGTTGTTGGTAAAGTCAAGTAAAAGAAAAACATAAG
>CAMZDU010000157.1 GCA_947305445.1 uncultured Selenomonadales bacterium | reverse complement strand
AAAATATTTCGGCAAGTGTCGAACCTTCCGCCACCGATAAAAATATTTCAGCAAGCGTCGAACCTTCCGCCGTCGATAAAAATATTTCAGCGAGCGTCGAACCTTCCGCCGTCGATAAAAATATTTCAGCAAGCGTCAAGCCGACGACTTTATCAATTATAGAAGGGAGCGTAGATTGCATGGCATACGTGACGAAAGACGCTATGATCGAAGTTTTTCGTGATACGGAAGAATTTTACACAACCGACGAGAATTTGAAGCGGGCGATTCGGGATTCTATCGGCGGCACGGTTTTTTACGGCGCACAAGATTATCCGACGATACCCGAACGCAGATTTAAAAAGACTGCGGTCTCGCTCATGAAGCGGCGGACATTCGACGCGGCAATTTCCATGCAAAGACGACACTTGGAGCTTAAGATTGCCGTACATAATTTTGCTTCGGCTACAAACCCCGGCGGCGGCGTCAAGAGCGGCTCGCGGGCGCAAGAAGAATCTCTTTGCCGTTGTTCGACGCTCTATCCCGTGCTTAACACCGACGACAATCGCAAACGGTTTTACTCGGTCAATCGCAAGCGTAAAGATCCTCGTCACGACGACGCCTGTATCTACACGCCGGAAATAATCATCTGCAAGAGCGACATTGATCACCCTTCGCGGTTGCCGCGTGACAAATGGGACTTGGTCGACGTGATAACAATTGCCGCGCCGAATTTGCATACGTTGAGAATCAGCGACGAGGATCTTTTTGAACTGCACGAGACGCGGCTTCGGCACATGTTCACGGTTGTCGCTCACCACGGCGCAGAAATTTTCGTGACGGGAGCTTTCGGTTGCGGTGCGTTCCAAAACAACCCCGAAGTCGTCGCGCAAGCTTACAAAAAAATTCTCGCCGAATTTGACGGTTGCTTTAAGGAAGTTGTCTTCGCCATCTATTGCCGCCCGCAAGAGGCAATCAACTATGACACCTTCAAAAAAATTCTCGGCAAGACGAAATCATAACTCGATACATTGCACCTGACAGGAGGTTTGTATTTTGCTGACAAATGCACCGAGAGGCACTAAAGACATTTTGCCGGAGCAGGCGACCGCCTGGCTTTGGCTGGAAAATAAAATCCGCGAACTGTGCGGCCTGTACGGTTACGAGGAGATTCGCACGCCGATTTTCGAGCACACAGAACTTTTTCTGCGCGGCATCGGCGAAGGCACCGACGTCGTAGAAAAGGAGATGTACACTTTCACCGACCGCGGTAACCGCTCTATAACGTTGCGGCCGGAGAACACCGCGTCGGTGGTGCGTGCTTGGTTGCAAAATAAACTTTACGCCAACGTCGGCTTGACGAAACTTTTTTATATCGGCTCGATGTTCCGCTACGACAGACCGCAGGCGGGACGTCTCCGCGAGTTTCATCAATTCGGCGTCGAAGCTCTGGGCGAGAAAAATCCTGCCGTCGACGCCGAAATAATTTTGCTCGCTTGGGAATTTTTGCACGGCCTCGGACTCGACGACCTGACGCTTAAAATTAATACTGTCGGCTGTCCGAAGTGTCGACCGATTTGGCGGCGCAAGCTCACGGAATATTTTACGGAGAATGCCGACGAATTGTGCGGCGATTGTCGGCGGCGGCTGGAGAAAAATCCTCTGCGAATCCTCGATTGCAAGATTGACGGCGACAAAGATTTCATGGAGGACGCGCCGCGAATCGAGACGTGTCTTTGCGACGAGTGCCGCGAACATTTTGCCGACGTGAAAAAATTTTTGACGGCGGCGGGCGTCGACTTCACCGTTGAGCCTCGGCTGGTGCGCGGACTCGATTACTACACAAAGACGGCCTTCGAGATTCAATACGCGCCGCTCGGTGCGCAATCGGCGGTCGCCGGCGGCGGTCGCTACGACGGACTGATTTGCGAAATTGGCGGCGACGACACTCCCGCAGTCGGCTTCGCGGCCGGCCTTGAGCGAATTTTGCTTGCACTGGAGTTACAAAATCTTCTGCCCGCGCAGACAAAAAAAATCACCGCGTTCGTCGTGGCGGGCGGCGCGGCGGCTGAAGTGTACGCGTTCAAAATTCTGACGGACTTGCGGCGACAAAACATTTTGGCGACTATGGATTTTGGCAAACGCACCATGAAATCGCAGATGAAGTCGGCGGCGAAGTCGGGCGCAAAATTCGCGCTTATCGTCGGCGAGGACGAGGTTGCCGCCTCAACCGTCACCGTAAAAAATTTGACGACCGCCGAGCAAGTTACAATCCCGCTTGCGCAAGTCGTCGAAAAAATTATTGCTCGGTAAAAAAGTTTTTCAGGCCTTTGTTAAGCGTCTCTTGTGCGGAAAGCGCGGCCTCGAATATCGTCAAGTTTTCCGTCGACGAGCCGGCAGTCTGCATGCTCAACGTAAAACCTTTCGCGTCTAAAATAATTTCTTCAAGCGTGACGAACCGTTCACCCAACGGCGCGTCACGAATTTTTTTTGCACGCAGGATACGAATCAGCACGTACTTGCAACCGCGCTCACCGGCGGCGGTAACAAATTCGCCGAAGTCGTCGTCAAAAATATTTTTCTCCTTAAGCTCGACGCGTTGTTCGTCGGCGAAAATCAATCGGCTGAAATTATTCTTCAAGCTGTCGTCAAGCGCGTCCAGAATCAGTTGTTCGTCCGACTTGTGGAAACTGCCCTTAACCAAAAGAATCGGCGCGACGTAAATTTGCGTGTCAACTTTATTTTGCACCACGTGCTGAAGAGTGCCGCCCGCCGCGTAGTAATCGCGAATCGCGCAATCAAGATAGACAGCCATCTTGTGTGCAACGTGGTCGCTTGTGACGTTTTGGCGATACTCCAGCGTTTGGCCGAAGTGTACATAGCCGAGCGTGCGCAGAGATTTTTTTATGATGTCGCCGCGCATGACAACACGAGTCAAATCAATTTTGTCGGCGTAAATTTTTGCCAGTGCGTGCGAACCTACGGCGGGTGCTCCAAAAGTTATCACCTTGAGCCGCGACTTTGAAACGCCCGCGTCACTCAATCGAAGAGCCACAACCGTAGCTACCGCGCCGCCCAAACTGTGCCCCGTCAGATAAAGCGTTTCGTTCGGATTTTCTGCAAGGGAACTCGTCAAGCGTTCGGCAAGCCCGTCGCTTAAAATCACGTCGGCATAATCGCGAAAGCCTCTGTGCACAAAAACTTTGTCGGCGGAATTTTTGTCGTCGGCGTCAAGCGGAGCGGCGTTGTCGTTCAAATGCACGCGTCCGACACGGAAGTCGACTTCCACGTCTTTTAAAGTCTCAGTGCCCGCGATTGCCAAAATTTTCGCGTCGCCTCTGCTGACAAGATAAGCTTTGGCGTCGGCGCGATTGGTCTTCTGCGAAATTTTTTCAATGTGCCAGCCGCGATCGACCAGCATCGAGCGCATGAGATAGCTTTCGTCGTCGCTGTAAGCACCCATGGAACAAACGGCGCAGACTAATCGAATTTCCGCCGCGTCGAGTTCGTCAGCGGCTTCGGCGACGCCGATTAAACTCATAAAAAAAATTATCGTCGTCAAAAAAATTTTGCGCATCTCAACAACCGTTACTGAAAACTTATAAAAAGTTATAAAACTCTTATGTCCCATTCCTGCTTCGCCGCGTCCGCTTTTGCCGGAGCTACTTGCGTTTGCTATGACGCTCCACAGGCTTAACTTTCCCGCTAACGAACGGGTAGATTTTTTCAAGCAATCAGCTTGCATATCGTTTAAGATTTATCGCCGCCTGTAAGTCGCGATCTATTTCGTTACCGCAATTCTCACAGTGGTAAATCCGTTCCGACAGGCGTAAATTTTTCTTCACGTTGCCGCAAGCTATGCAGGTCTTTGAACTTGGATAGAATCTGTCGGCGATGACGACGCGCAATCCTGCCCACGTCGCCTTGTACTCAATTTGCCGCTGAAACTCATAAAAGCCTTGCTCCTGCACTGCCTTTGCCAAATGCCGATTCGACATCATTCCGCGCACGTTCAAATCCTCAAGCACTATCGAATTTGGTTTTCGTCCAATAATTTCGCTCGTGATTTGGTGCCGATAATTTTGCCGAATGTTCGCCAATCGGTGATGAATTCGTAAAAGTTTTTTCTCGCTCTTTATAATATTGCGCGTTTTCGAGTAACTTTCTCCTTTCTTGTTATTCATTTCATACTTACGAGAGATTGAGCGTTGCAACTTACGCTGTTTTTTCTTTAATCTGCGTACTGTCAAAGTCTT
>CAMZDU010000156.1 GCA_947305445.1 uncultured Selenomonadales bacterium | reverse complement strand
CGTTCGCGCCGTATTGCGCATGGTTGCCCGTCAGCTCAAAATTCGCGCCGATAACAATTTCGTCGCCCGCCGCCGCTTTATCGCCGCCCGAAGAGCCGCTGTCTCCGCCGCCGCAACCCGTGAACAATGCGCTCGCTAAAATTCCGCAGGCGAGCATTGATGCTAATTTAAATTTCCTTTTACCGAAAAACAATTCTACTCGACCTCCAAAAAAAATTTAACTTCCAAAAACTTTGCGGCAAGTATAATTAAACGGCGTCTTATCGTCAAGAATTTTTCACAAAAAGTTGCGCCTCTTCGAGCAACGATTTATCCAAAATAGTTAAAGTCACGTCAAGCCCTTTGTCGGCAAGAAAATCGTTAATGGCACGCACGGCAACTTTCAGCGCGTCAACTTTCGGATAGCCGTAAATGCCGCTCGATATCAGCGGAAAGGCGATGCTCGTCAAATTGTTTTCGGCGGCAAGCGTCAAACTGTTTGTGTAGCAGTTGCGCAGGAGATTTTCTTCGCCGAAGGTGCCGCCGTGCCAGACGGGTCCGGCCGTATGAATGATGAACTTCGCGGGCAGATTGAATCCGGGCGTGATGACTGCCGCGCCCGTTTGAATCGGAGCGAGTTTATCGCAAGCCGCCTGAAGTTCGCGATAGCCGGCCGCACGAAAAATTGCGCCGCACACTCCGCCGCCGGCCAACAAATTTGTATTCGCCGCGTTGACGATTGCGTCGACTTCAAGGCGGGTGATGTCCGCGCTCAAAATTTTCAACGACTTGAACCTCTCACCGCCTGTAGAGGCGGGAGATTCTTGAGAAGATTGCATTTTAAGTTTCCTCCTGATATTTGATGACAAATCCCGAAGGTAAATGACATTTAATTTGAATTGTTGGTGTTGCTGTAAACTTTGCTCCATGTTTTTTGTTGCAGGAACGCTTGACAATCTGCTACAATACCTGACAAGGAGGAATTGGCATGGGATTTTTTGACAGACTGAAAGCGGGCTTGACTAAAACTCGCGAAAAATTTATCGATAAGATTGACGAGATCCTCCACGGCTCCACGAAGATTGACGACGAACTGCTTGACGAGCTGGAGGAGACTTTGATAACTTCCGATGTGGGCATGCAGACGACCGAAAAGCTGATTACCGAATTGCGCAAGGGTGTTCGCAAAGCCGAAATAAATTCGCCCTCCGACGTGAAAAATTTTTTGTCGAATCAAATTCGCGAGATACTCACCGAGGAAGAAAGCGACTTTGTAAGCGTCACGCCGCCGCACGTGATTTTGATGATTGGCGTAAACGGCGCGGGCAAGACAACTACAATCGGCAAACTGGCCGCCTATTACGGTTCGCAGGGCAAACGCGTGATGATGGCCGCCGCCGATACCTTCCGTGCCGGAGCGATTGATCAGTTGGAGATTTGGGCCGAGCGCACGGGCGCGGCGTTCATAAAACATTCCGAAGGCTCCAATCCGTCATCTGTGGCACTCGACGCCGCACGCTCCGCCGCCGCGCAAAATATTGACGTGCTACTCGTCGACACGGCCGGCCGCCTGCAGAACAAGTTTAATCTTATGGAGGAGCTAAAAAAAATTAACCGCATCCTCGGCAAAGGCATTCACGGTGCGCCGCATGAAGTTCTTTTGGTTCTCGACGCGACGACCGGTCAAAATGCATTGCGGCAAGCGGAACTTTTTTCGCAGGCGGCGGGCATCACCGGCATCGTCCTTACCAAACTCGACGGCACGGCCAAGGGCGGCATGATTATCGGCATAAAGGAGCAACTCAATCTTCCCGTCAAGTGGGTTGGCGTGGGCGAGCGGCTCGACGATTTGCGGCCGTTCAACGCAAAAGAATTCGCCGATGCTTTGTTTGGTCTTTAAAATTAATCGTTATTTGCGCTGGACAATGCACAGTTTCATGTGTAATTGCCGTAGTCAATTACACCGAACAAGTTGCCTAAAACTTGTGCGTGTAACCGAGTGAGAAGCCGAGCGTGTTGTAGCCGGGATTGTGTTTGCGCATACCGTTGGAGAAGTGGCTGATTGAATAGCCCAAACTGATTGAATCCTCTTCGGTGAATTGCCAGGTAAGACGCGGCCCCAATCGCCACAAAAAACCGTAAGCGCGACCGTCATACGGGTGAGCGCGATTGTAGAGCATGAACGAGCCGCTGAGGTCGGCTCCCGCGTGAAATTTGCCGGAAATTTTTTTGTCCCAACGAAGCATAAATGCCGGGCCGATGCCGACGCCGTTGCTGTCGTGGTGAACGCCGCCGTCTTTTTTCGGATTGGTGTAACCGACAGCACGCGTGAACGTCAGCCCGCGCCAATAGCTGATGACGCCGTTATCGGTGACCTTCTCGAAGAAGTGGACGTTGTAATTGTTCACGTGGCGTTGATTGAACGAATTGCCCAAAAGATATTCCAGCTGAATTTCGTTGGCGTCGTCGAGCGGTTTGTCTTCCGGCTCGTTAATTACTTCGGCACTTGCCGCGCCGCTCATCGCCAAGCAAATTACAAGCATTGACAAAAATTTTTTCATGCGTCGCCGCCTCCAAAAAAAATTTTTTCGGCAGTCTATCACGTCGGAAAATTTTTGGCAACGGTGGCTCGCGAAACTTGAGGTGATAATTTGAAGATTTTACTATCGAATGACGACGGAATTCGCGACCCGGGTATTTGGGCGTTGGCAAACGCGCTGAAGGCTCGCGGCGGCTGTGAAGTGACAATCGCCGCGCCGTTCAATCAACAGAGCGGCATGAGCCACGCCGTAAGCGTCCTGCGCGAGATTGAGTACAAACACCTAGACAACGACGACTTCGACGTCTGGTCTTTTGACGGCACGCCGACTGATTGCGTGAAAATTTATCTGGAAGGCATCAGCGACGCCAAAACTTTCGACGCGGTGATTGCCGGCATAAACGACGGAGCAAACCTTGCAACAGACGTTATTTACTCCGGAACCGTCGGCGCGGCACTGGAAGGTTTTATTCACGATATTCCGTCGCTGGCAGTGTCGATTGACAAAAAGTCGGTTATCTCCCTTGACGAGGCGGCGGCGGTTACGATTGACTATCTCGACAAAATTTTGTCCGTCAAGCACGAGCCGTTCCTGCACAACATCAACTTTCCGAAAAATTATCGTGCGGGCAAAGCGGAATTCGTCAGCACGCGTTTAGGGCGGCGCGACTATATCAACGCCTTTACTTGGCGGACAGATGATGACGGCCGAAAATTTTTGCGAATAGGCGGAACGATAATTGACAGCGACGACGGTGACGGCACAGACATTTTCGCGGCCAAACAGGGCTTCGTCTCCGTGACGCCGCTCACTGCCGACCCGGCAGATTACGATTCGATTGTTGAGCTTCGGAAAGTTTTCAGAGGTTAGAGGTTAAACATGGACGACTACACCTGGAGAAAGCGGCTGGCGGCTCGGCGCAGACGGCGGCAACGTGAACGAATGTTCGTGCTGTTTCTGTTCGTGGCGGCGTTAACGGGCGTGTTTTTGTATTTTTCCGTTTACATCAAGACGCCCGAATACGCCATGCGCGAAATGGTCACCGCCTTCCGTGCGGGCGACGCCGAAACTTTTCGCCGACACGTCGACCTTAACTCAATCACGCCGAAAGCTTATGACGACTTGACAAGCGACCTGTTCAAATACGACACGCAACTTAGCGAGCACGAGCGAAGTCTCTTTGAAAATTTTTACGTGCTGATTCGTCGGCAAATGTGCCAAGGCGCAGTTAAAGTTATCGACACGTATCTTGACAAGCACGAATGGATTTTGCCCGGCGGAATTTTAAAAGGGCGGCAACTCGGCATCGACTACGACTTGTTGCTTGACCGCAGTCTGATTCGTCACACGTCGTTGATTGATTTGGAGAGCGTCGAACATCACGGCGAGGAGGCTACCGCAACTTTCAGCATTGTCGAGGAGTATTCGCAGGTGCCCTTCGACTTGAAAGTCACGCTTAAAGATTTGACGAACGAAAGCTTCAACGTCGGCGGCACGGAGTTTGAAATTTTCGGACGCACGCTGAAGTTGCCGGGCTTTACGTTTAACTTGAGCGGCAGTGATTGGAAAGTCGTCAGCGTCGACAACTACCGCGGCTATCTTGACGTGGTCTCGCCAATCCTGCGGAAAAATTTGGCCGACTATATCGACGCCACCGAGGAAATTGTCTATCGCTACAATCAGACGTTTGAAGGTGCGCAGGACGTGTTCATCGTTTTACAGCGTTCGCCG
>CAMZDU010000155.1 GCA_947305445.1 uncultured Selenomonadales bacterium | reverse complement strand
ACGTGTACAGCTCGCGCCGCTTGACATCGTTGGCAATTTTATTAATGCGCCACTCGATTTTTTTCAGGTCGTTCGATTCGGGCTTGAGCAGTCTGGCGCGGGCGAGAAGTTTAATAATTTCCGCCGTGACGAGTTTAACGGAGTCGTCGTCGCCGCGAGCTTGTTCGACAAGGTCAAGCATCGAATTTGCCTCGGTTACATAGTCGGAGAATTTTTTCAGCTCGGCCAAGGAAAATTTGCACGCGGAACAATGTTCGGCGTGTGCGGGAGTTTTCTTGCCGCATTTGGGACACTCGACAAAAAAATTTTCTCCGCAGATTTTGCAACGGGCGCGTTCGGCCTCCTCGTGCGTGCGAAAATTTTCAAAAGCACCGCAGTTGGCGCACGTCACGCAAAAAGAATTTTCGCCTACGTCGGCGGTTGCCTCGTAGGGATTTTTCAGCAGACCCGCCGCCTTGTTATAAAGTGCCGCGCTCAGCTCGTACGTCAAAAAGTTCGGGAAGTTGTTTCGTATGCGGGCAATGCAGTTGTCGGCGAAGTGGCCGTCGCGTTTGAAAATTTCCGGCGCGGCTTTTATCTTGGCAAAAAAATCTGCAAGCGTTTCAATCTTCAGCGTGTGGTCGTACTTGAAACGATTGTCGTCGGTGTTAAAGACTTGCGTCTGCGCCAGATTGAGCAAACTTTTAATCGCCTGCCATTGCGCAATGGGCGCGGAGAATTTTTTTGCGGCATCGCGGAAAATGTCGCGCAAGTCTTCTGTTGAGCGGCGACAATAATAATTCGGTTCCGGCTCAATCTGCCCTTCGATATAGAAGGCCAGCTCGTAAAGGTCGTGCACGTCGGCCGACCACGGAAAATTTTTTTCGTCGGGAACTTTTTGGAAGGCCGCGAAATTTTTGGCCAGCTCCTCCAACACGGAATCCGCCAGAAAGAAATTGTTCAGCGTCGCCAAAATTTTTTGAGCCGTTCGCGCCGGTTTAATCTCGAAGCCCTGTTCGCGATAAGTCTCCTCGATTGTTGCCGTGCCGAGCTTGAGTTTGTCGCGCACCTGCCGAATCTGCGACTGATTGACTTGCAGAGTGCCGCTCGTGTCGCCGCGCTGAATGTCTATATACAGCCGCAACTCCTCCACGCGCTGTTGTTTAAGCGACTCGGCCTCCCGCTGACGGAAACGCGGATTGTCAATCATCACCGCAATATATTCGTCCATTGAAAGTTCCGCACGCACCTCGGCCAGCCGCGTCGGGTCGACGGTCGTGTTTTGCTCGGCAATCAATCTTTTTCGCCAGCTGTCGTAAGCGGCGCGAATCTTTTTGACGTTGTCGGGAGGATCAAATTCCAAACCGAGCATCTCAAAAATATTTCGTTTAGCCAAATCCAATCCTCCAAAAAAATTTAAATGTCACTTGTTGCCGCTTCTTCAATTAGGAATTTTTTGAGTTGTATTATTGTTGCCGTTAACCACACACTCCGAATCACAATTCCTAATTCCTCATTGTTAAAACTGTTGTTGACGATATTATCAGAAAATCTTCAGATAAACAAGACGCCCGCCGCAAGTCGCGCAGAAAATTTCGGTCGGCTATTCCCTTGCAGAAAAATTTTGCTATAATCAGCGCAGTGTTAGCTTTTAGGAGGCACCATTGATGATAGATGAAAATCACGCGGAAATTTTCCGCACACCAAAAAATTTTCCGTTGACCGAAGCCGCCCTGCGCGAACTAATAAAAAAATTTCCGACGCCGTTCCACATCTACGACGAAAAAAATATCCGCGAGAACTTTCGACGACTGCGCAAGGCCTTCGCGTGGGCACCGAGCTTTTGCGAACACTTTGCGGTGAAGGCGACGCCAAATCCGTACATCGTGGAGGTGTTGGCGCGTGACGGCGCGGACACCGATTGCAGTTCAATCGCCGAGCTTTTTATCAGCGAGGCGGCCGGCGTCACGGGCGAGCGAATTATTTTGACTTCAAACGACACGCCCGCCGACGAGTTCCGTAAAGCACTCGACTTGGGCGCGATTATAAATCTTGACGACATCACGCACATAGATTATCTGGAGCGCAACGCCCGCTTACCGGAAATAATTTCCTTCCGCTACAACCCCGCCGACATCATGAACGACGGCAACGACATTATCGGCCGCCCCGCCGAGGCGAAGTACGGACTCACTCGCGAGCAAATTTTTGACGCGTACAAAATTTGTCTCGACAAGGGAGTTAAACGCTTCGGCTTGCACACGATGATTGCTTCCAACGAGCGCAAGTCGTCGACGTTCATTTACACGGCGCGGATTATGTTCGAGCTTGCCGCGAAGATTAAAGAACTGCTCGGCATTGAATTCGAGTTTGTGAACTTGGGCGGCGGACTGGGCATTCCCTATCGGCCCGACGAATCGCCCGTTGACTTGAAAACTGTCGGCTAAGGCGTGGAAAAACTTTTCCGCGAAATTTTGGTGCCGAGCGGACTGGCAAACATTCGTCTGGCAATGGAAAGCGGTCGAGCAATGACGGGGCCGGCCGGTTGGCTCGTGTCGACCGTTCTGCACAAGAAGAACACTTACAAAAATTACGTCGGCTTGGATGCGTGCATGGCCGATTTAATGCGCCCCGCGCTTTACGACGCTTATCATCATATCAGCGTGCTCGGCAAAGAAAATTTTCCGTGCGACGAGATTTACGACGTGACCGGCTCCCTGTGCGAGAACAACGACAAATTTGCAATCGACCGTCACCTGCCGCAGATTGAAATCGGCGACGTGCTTATCATTCACGATACGGGCGCACACGGGCACGCGATGGGCTTCAACTATAACGGCAAGCTTCGGAGCGCGGAACTTTTGATTCGCGAGAGCGGCGACGTTGAATTGATTCGCCGCGCCGAAACTTTGAACGATTACTTCGCGACGCTAAACTTCCCGAACTCCCGCATAAAGTTCGCGCGCAAATAATTCTTGCCGAAAAATTTTTTGTTGTACTTTCGAGGTGACAGTCATGAAATTAATCGTAACGGTAGTCGGCAAAGATCGCATCGGCATAATCGCGAGCGTGACCAAAATTTTGGCCGACAACAACGTCAACATTCTGAGCATCAGTCAAAATGTTTTGGACGGCTTCTTCAACATGATTCTCTTCGCCGAGGCCGTCGAGAGCAAATTGCAGCTCGTCGAACTGCAACGCAAACTTCGCGAGCAAGGCGAATCAATCGGCGTCGAAATTAAAATTCAGCATCAAGACATCTTCGACGTCATGCACAAGATTTGAGGAGGCGCGGCGTTGATAACTATTGAAGATATTCTCGAAACTAATCGCATGATAACCGTCAACAAACTCGACGTGCGCACAATAACCATGGGAATTTCTCTGCGCGATTGTGCGCATCCGAATCTTCGCGACTTCTGCCGCAACGTTTACGACAAGATTACCTGCGCCGCAGAGTTCCTGGTCAAAACCGGCGAGGAGCTGGAATCCGAATACGGTATCCCGATTATCAACAAACGTATCTCCGTCACGCCGATTGCCATTGCCGCCGAAGCTTGCAAGGCGGAAAGTTATGTGCCCGTTGCCGAAACACTCGACCGCGCCGCAAAAGAAGTCGGCGTTAATTTTATCGGCGGATTCAGTGCGCTCGTTGAAAAAGGTTACACGGCCGGCGACAGAATTTTAATTGAATCCATTCCGCAAGCTCTGGCCTCGACCGATTTGGTTTGTAGCTCGATTAATCTGGCCTCGACGAAAGCGGGCATCAACATGGATTGCGTGCGCGAGTGCGGCGAGATTATCAAACGCACGGCCGAACTTACACGCGACAGACAGGCCATAGGTTGCGCAAAACTTGTCATCTTCGCCAACGCGCCCGGCGATAATCCGTTCATGGCCGGAGCCTTCCACGGCGTCAGCGAACCCGACAAAGTCATCAACGTCGGCGTCAGCGGGCCCGGCGTCATCAAACACGCGCTGGAAGATTTAAAAGGCGCGAACTTCACCGAAATTGCCGAGGCGATTAAAAAGACCGCGTTCAAAATTACTCGCGTCGGTCAGCTCGTGGCACAGGAAGCGTCGCGGCGATTGGGCGTGCCCTTCGGAATAATCGACTTGTCGCTCGCTCCGACACCTGCCGTCGGCGATTCGGTTGCACGAATTTTAGAGGAGATGGGGCTGGAAGCTTGCGGTGCGCCAGGCACGACCGCTGCTCTTGCTCTGCTTAACGATGCCGTCAAAAAAGGCGGACTCATGGCCAGCTCACATGTCGGCGGACTTAGCGGCGCGTTCATTCCCGTCAGCGAAGACGAAGGCATGAT
>CAMZDU010000154.1 GCA_947305445.1 uncultured Selenomonadales bacterium | reverse complement strand
CTTCGCCCGACATCATCACGCAAATCGCGGTGGCGATACCCGTCATCCTGCTGTACGAAGTCGGCTATTTCGTCGTCAAGTACGTCTTGCGGAGGTAAATTGTTATAAAAAATTTTTTGAAGTCGAACAGCCGAAGCCGCCTCCTGTGCCGCCGAAAGCTTTGAATCTTGGTATGACCTATGGTTTGATACTTGCGACGCTGAATCCCGAATTGAACGCGCAACGGCGTTTAGAAGTCTTCGACGTGCTAAAGTTGACGGACGGAAAAGTCAGCGAATTGTTGAATGGCGACGGCACAATTTTGTTAGGCAACGTAAGGTATCGGACGACCTTTTATAAAAAGTTGGCGATGTTTTACTTTACGGCGTCAGCGAAAGATTTGTAACCTGCAAAATGATTAAAGGAGATGATGCATTGGCTTACAGAGATTTGCGCGAATTCATGGACGAATTAGAACGGCGCGGATTGCTCAAGCGCATAACTGCTCCCGTGGACGCGCACCTTGAGATAACCGAGATAACCGACCGCGTGTCGAAGTTCAAAGACAGCCGCAACGTCGCGCTACTGTTCGAGAACGTGCGCGGCTACGATATGCCCGTTTTGATGAACGCGTTCGGCAGTTATGAGCGCATGGCTTTGGCTCTCGGCGTGGACAAACTCGACGACGCGGCGGACGATATCCGCGAGATTATGAAGTTACCGTATCTGTCGTTTAAAAATCGCTCGAATATTTTTTCAATCGTCTCGACCGCGCACAAGGCGATAAATTTTCCGAAGTACGTCAAAAACGCGCCGTGTCAAGAAGTCGTCGAAGCCAACCCGTCACTCGACAAGATACCTATTCTCACATGCTGGCCAGGTGACGGCGGATCGTTCGTCACGTTGCCGCTGGTCTTTACGAAAAATCCTTTGACCGGCAAGCGAAATGTCGGCATGTACCGTCTGCAGAAGTACGACTCGCGGACGACCGGCATGCACTGGCACATTCACAAAAACGGCGCGGAAAATTTCCGTGACGCAAAAATTTTCGGCGCGAACAAAATCGAGGCGGCCGTTGCAATCGGCACTGATCCCGTCGTCACATACGCCGCGACCGCTCCACTTCCCCGCGACGTGGACGAGATGGTCTTCGCCGGCTTCTTGCGAAAAAAATCCGTCGAGCTGACGAAATGCAAAACCGTCGACCTAGAAGTTCCCGCGACCGCCGAAATTATTTTGGAAGGTTACGTTGCCACAGACGAGCTACGCCGCGAAGGTCCCTTTGGTGACCACACCGGCTACTACTCGCTTGCCGACGATTATCCCGTCTTCCATGTCACTTGCATAACGCACAGAAAAAATCCGATTTACTTCGCTACCGTCGTCGGCAAGCCGCCCATGGAAGATTGTTATATGGCCAAGGCGACCGAACGAATTTTCCTGCCGCTGTTGCAACAAATCCTGCCGGAGATTATCGATATCAACATGCCGCTCGAAGGCGTCTTCCACGATTGCGTTATCGTCTCGATTAAAAAGCAATTCCCCATGCACGCCCGCAAAGTTATGCACGCGCTGTGGGGGTTGGGGCAGATGATGAACGTAAAAATGATTGTCGTCGTCGATTCGCATGTCAACGTTCAGGATTTGAGCGAAGTTGCCTGGCGCGTCTTCAACAACATTGACGCTGAACACGATTTGGAAATTGTTCACGGGCCGCTTGACGTGCTCGACCACTCGTCGCCCTACGCGAAATGGGGCGCGAAGCTCGGCATTGACGCGACCAAAACTTGGCCGGAAGAAGGTCACGCACGCGATTGGCCGGACGAAATTGAAATGTCCGCCGACGTTAGAGCTCGCGTCGACGATTTGTGGCCTTCGCTCGGCTTGGGCTGAAAAAAATTTTTTCATCGTCGAAATTATTTCGTCAAGCGTGCCACTCAAATTCCAAGCCGCCGATATGAACGGTCGTGCCTTCCGTGATGCCGCGAGCTTTAAGCAGCGCGTCAAGATTTTTCATGCGCCAAATAAATTGGAAACGTCGCAAGCCCTCGTCGTCGTCAAAGTTGGTCATGGCGACGATTTTTTCTAAATTTTTATTTCGGACGATGAATTCGGCCGCGTCGTTGCGCTCGATGATAACGGGGTCGTCGTCCTTTTCCACGTCGAAAATTTTCACGGTGTCAACGGCAGGTTCCGTTTCCTTGCCGAGTTCGTCAAGCTTACTGCCGACGAAATTTATCAACGCGTCAAGATTTTCATGCGCGGCGGCAGAGATTGCAAAAAATTTTATGCCTTCCCGTTCGGCGAGCCGTTCGAGCGCGGGAAGGTTTTCTTTTGCTTGCGGCAAGTCGATTTTGTTGGCGACAAGAATTTGCTCACGGGCGGCAAGTTTTTCGCTGTAACGTTTCAACTCGACGTTAATTTTCGTGAAGTCATCGACGGGATTGCGTCCGTCCACAGCCGCCGCGTCAACCATGTGCAAAATTAATTTCGTGCGCTCAATGTGGCGCAAGAAGTCGTGGCCGAGACCGACGCCGTCCGCCGCGCCTTCAATCAAACCGGGAATGTCGGCCATCACAAAAGATTTTTCGTAGCCGAGACTGATGACGCCGAGCACCGGCACGAGCGTTGTGAAATGGTAGTCGGCGATTTCGGGGCGAGCGGAGCTGACTGCGGCAATCAAACTCGACTTGCCGACGCTGGGATAACCGACAAGCCCGACGTCCGCCAAAAGTTTCAACTCCAACAACAGCTCGCGACTTTCGCCCGGCTCGCCGAATTCTGCAAAAGTCGGCGCACGCCGCGACGACGATTTAAATTTTGCATTACCTCTGCCGCCGCGTCCGCCGCGAGCGACAATCGCCCGCTGTCCGAGTTCGGTCAAGTCCGCCAAAATTTCACCGGTTGCCGCGTCACGAACGAGCGTCCCTTGCGGAACTTTGATAACGCAATCTTCCGCGCCGCGTCCGAATTGTTTCTTGACGTCGCCTGAGCCGCCGTTGTCGGCCGTGTATTTGCGGTTGAATCGGAAATTTAACAGCGTATTGACATTGGCGTCGACCTCCAAAACGACATCGCCGCCTTTACCGCCGTCGCCGCCGTCGGGTCCGCCTTTGGGCACAAATTTTTCGCGGCGGAAAGAGGATTTGCCGTTGCCGCCGTCGCCTGCCCGCACGCTGATTGTACTCCTGTCGATAAATTGCATTCGAGTAATCCTCCTGCGAAAATTTTTCGTCGACATTGTAAAAAATTTTTCGGCTCGCGTCAAAATTCCCGACCGTTGCGGCTAAAATTTTTGGCTGTGGACAAAATTTGTCGTCGCGGTTAAAATTCACTCGAAAAATTTTTTTGGGAGGAAATTATTTTGTCCATAGAAAAAGTTAAGCAATATTTCGCGTCAATCGGCGAGTCTGAACGCGTCATAGAGTTCGAGCAATCGACCGCGACCAGTGAACTTGCCGCGCAAGCTCTCGATTGCGAAGTCGGACGCATTGCCAAAACAATTTCGCTCTTCGTCGACAAAAAGCCCGTGCTGATTCTGATGTCGGGTGACATGAAAATCGACAACAAAAAATTTAAAGCGCAATTCAACTGCCGCCCGCACATGATTCCCGTTGACGAGGTGGAAGGTTTAATCGGTCACGCGGTCGGCGGAGTGTGTCCTTTCGCCGTGAACGCGGGCGTGCCGATTTATTTTGACGCTTCGCTCGAACGTTTCGACGTGATTTATCCCGCCGCCGGCAACGACAAGAGCTGTGCAAAATTCAAACTCGACGAGCTTGCCCGTTACATAACCTGCGCCGGTCGCGTCGACGTTGCCAAACTTAAGTGACAAATGATATAATTTCCGGCGGAAAGGATGAACGACATGAAAAATTTTTCTCGGCACAAAAAATTTTTCGCGGGGATTTTGTCGGCGGCAATGATTTTGTCGGCGAGCACGACGCTTGCTTACGAAGACGACGGCGAAATCATAACCGAAGTCCCGACGGACATTTACACTTGGGTACAGTCCACGCCGCGCGGAAATTACTGGTTCAATCATAAACACATGGGCTATCATGTCCGCGAAGACGGCACGCTCGATTTAAACACGCTGATGGCTCCGACGATTTGCATTTACGACAACATTCAGATTGATGACGTGATTCAGAAGCGTCGCTGGCGAAAACTTTCAACCAAAGGTTATAACAGATTGGTCGGCCGCGCAGATTATCTCAAGTTCGATTTGCTGAACGGCACCGTGCAAGTCGTCGAGCGCGTGGATTTGGACGACACGTGGGCCGCACTCGACAAGGACACGTCAGGCGAGCCGATTGATTTAAAAAGCATTCCCGCCACGGACT
>CAMZDU010000153.1 GCA_947305445.1 uncultured Selenomonadales bacterium | reverse complement strand
CCTTTGAAGAATCGTCCGAAATTTCGCCGCCGTCTGATAACTGCCATAACCTCACCTCCACGAAAAAATTTTCAGTTAAAATGCCTCCAGCTCGGCGAAGGTCTTGGTGGTGATTTTGCCTTGGGCGACTGTTAGCAAACTCCTCCGGCTGTAGAGGCGGGGGAATTCTCGCGCTATTTGGTTAAAATTCGGCGGCAATCAAAATTTTTTCGCACAGGTCGGCGAAGTCGATACCTGCGGCACGAGCGGCGTCGGGAACAAGAGATGTCTCCGTCATGCCGGGCACGGGGTTAACTTCGATGACGTAGGGAACGTTATCTTCGGAAAGCATCATGTCGACGCGAGCGACGCCGGCACATTTGCACAGTTTGAACGCCGCGACTGCCAGTTGCTTAACCTGCTCGGTCAGCTCGTCGGGAATTTGCGCGGGAACGATGTGTGTCGACAGACCCTTTGTATATTTCGACTTGTAATCGTAGCGGCCGGTCGTCGTGGTGATTTCAATTATGGGCAAAGCCTCGGCGTCGTCCTCGTTTCCGAAAACCGCAACCGTCAGCTCGCGCCCGCGAATAAATTCTTCGACTAAAATTTCGTCGCCGAAGGTGAAGGCGTTGTCAATCGCCTCGTCAATGTCCGCGCCGTGCTCGACAATGTTAATGCCGATACTCGAACCTTGCGCGGCGGCTTTGATGACGACGGGCAGTCCGAAATTTTTTTCAATCTCGGCGGCAAGCTCGGTGCGGCGGTCGACTTCACGATAAACGGTAAACTTCGGCGTCGACAGGTTTGCGGAGTTAAGAAAATGTTTCGTGGAAACTTTGTCCATTGTCAACGCGGCAGCCAATACTCCCGAACCGGTATAAGGTATCTTGAGCATATCGAGCGTGCCTTGAATCAAGCCGTCTTCGCCGTAGCGACCGTGAACCGCATTAAAAACGATTGAGCAATCTTTTTCGCGAATCGTGGCGGCAAAAGTCTGCGGGTTGAGTTCCATAAGTTCTACGTTGTAATTTTTGGAGCGGAGCGCGTCGGCAATCGCCTTGCCCGTGCGCCGCGAGACCTCGGCTTCGGTTGACGGCCCGCCGCACACGACGATAATTTTTCTGCGCCGCGATTCTTTAAGCAAATCCAAAAGCTCTTCGCCGGTTTTGTAAATGTCGCCCGCACCCATTGTAATGACCAAATCGCCCGGCGACAGCTGATCTTTAATCGCGGCGGCAATGTCCTCGCGGTTGGGGATATAGGAGACGGCTTGATTGGTCGTGCTTAGAACTTCGCGCAAAATCGATTCGCCGCTGACGCCGGAAATTTTTTCTTCGCCGGCGGAGTAAACGTCCGTCAAAATCAGTTCGTCAGCTTCGCGAAAAGCAGTGCCGAATTCTTTTAGCAGAAGTTGCGTGCGGCTGTATCGGTGCGGCTGAAAAATGCAGACGACTTTATTCGGCTTAATCTCGCGTGCGGCCTTGAGCGTAGCGGCAATCTCCGTCGGGTGGTGCGCGTAATCGTCGACAACCAAAATATTTCTGACGCGGCCTTTCGTCTGAAAGCGACGTTTCGCGCCGTGGAAAGTGCTCAAGCCTTCGGCAATGCGTGCGAAACTTACGCCGACTTGCAGAGCCGTAGCAATCGTCGCCAGCGCATTAAGGACGTTGTGCCGGCCGTGAATCGCAAGTTTGATACTGCCCAAAATTTTTTCACCGTGCACCACCTCGAAAGTGACGCCCTTCGTCATCGTGCGAATGTTTCGCGCCATGAAGTCCGCTTCGTGGTCGATTGCATAGGAAATAATTTTTCGGTCTAGATTTTTGGCAAGCTCTCGCAAATTGTCGTTGTAGAAGCACAAAACTGCAACTCCGATATCGCGGTCGATGTTGCGTATAAAAACTTTAAACGCGGCGCGAATTTTTTCAATCGTGCCGTAATGGTCAAGGTGATCGTCTTCGATATTGGTGACGACCGCAATCGTCGGCTTGAGCGTGACAAAAGTTCCGTCGCTCTCGTCAGCTTCACTCACGAGCCAATCACTTTGGCCGAGTATTGCGCCCGTGCCCAAGTCGGTTGATTCGCCGCCGATAATTATAGTCGGGTCGACGCCCGCGCTGTGCAAAACGTAGCCAATCATTGATGTTGTGGTCGTCTTGCCGTGGGAGCCGGCAACCGCAATTCCTTTCTTCGCATTCAGCAAATAAGCGTTGATGTCGGAGCGGTGGAGCTTGGGAATTTTAAACTTGCCGGCCGCGATGACTTCGGGATTGTCGGCGGGAATGGCGGACGAGCAAACGATTGCGTCGACGGGATTGCCCTTCTCGTCGAGAATATTTTTGGCTTTGTGTCCGACGAAAATCCTTGCGCCGAGGTTGCGCAACATATCGAGCGTCGGGGAGTCTTTGCTGTCGGAGCCGCGGACCGTAAGGCCGCGTTCAATCAAATTTTTGGCAAGCGCACTCATGCCCACGCCGCCAATGCCGATAAAGTGAAATTTTTTCAAGTCGTCAATTTTCAAATCAGTGTTCCTCCCGTTTAATTTAATTATTGAGTTTTTTTTGAAGATGAATAAGGATAACGATAGCGCGTCAACCGTGAACTCAAAAAAATATTCACTAGCCGCCGCAATAGCTGAGCCACGTGAAAATAAAAATCGCGATTGAGACGATACCGTTGCGCATGAAGTAAGCTTGCGTGACTTCGCGATAATCGTTCGGGCGAACAATCGCATGTTGATAGACGAGCGCGAGAGCCGCAATCGTCACGCCGACGAAATACAGCTTGCCCAAGCCGAGTATAAGTCCGACCGTCACGAAGCAGACGATGCTTGCGACGTGAAGAGCACGTGCAATCAATAACGCGCCCTCTGCGCCGTATCGTGTCGCCAGGGAGTGGAGATGTTGAGATTTGTCGAAGCGTTCGTCTTGTGCACCGTAAACCGCGTCGAAAGCTCCAATCCACAGCGCGACCGCCACGCACAAAATTATCATCGGCAGAGAAATTTTTTCGGTGAGCGCGACCCACGCGCCCGCCGGAGCCATTGCGATTGCCACGCCTAAGCATAAATGACACCACGCGGTAAATCTTTTCGTGAACGGGTAGATGATGAACGGCACCGCCGCCACGGGCAACAACTTCAAGCAAATCGGCGGGAGTTGCGCGACCGTCACAATCAGCACGATTAAACACAGCGCGACGAAAATTAATGCCTCGCCGCGTGAAATTTCGCCGCGCACCATTGCCCGATAACTAAGACGCGGTTGAAGTTTGTCGTATTTTAAATCGGCCAGGTTGTCAATTACTATGGCTGCCCAACGCGCCGACGTTATCGCCAGCAAAATTAACGCGACCGTCCACGCGTCGGGGTGACCGTTCGTCGCCATGAATGAACTTGCCAACGCAAACGGCAAACTAAAAATCGTGTGCGGACGTGCCACGTTATTTGCATGAGATTTAAATTTGCTCATTGCTTTTGAAAATCTCCGTCGGGCAAAAGTTTCCAGGTCTCGTCCGCCCGCGCAGAATTTTTCAGGACGCGTTCAATGTTGCGTGCGTCGCTGAAGGCAAAAAATTTTTCGGCATCTTCACGCGAAGAGCCGCCCAAAATTTTCCGGCCGACAATGCGTTCTTTCAAAACTTCGGCGTCGGCGTCAATGAACACGGAATAATCGGCGAGCACGCGCACATTCGTCCAGCCCGTGTCTTTGAGTAGCAGATAGTTTCCTTCGAGCAGAATGATGTCATCTTCAACGCTTAAATAATCCGGCAACACGTCGTGAATTCTGCGGTCGTAGATATTCCAGTCGGTACCATCTTGGCGCAATTCGCGAATCTTTTCGACGAGCAAGTCGACATCAAAGGTTTCGGGCGCACCTTTAATTTCGCGCATCAAAATTTGTTCGCCGTCGCGCTCGACGTTGGTGACGTCCATGTACGCGGCGGTGTAGTGGAAGCCGTCCATGCCGAGCGCACGAATGTTTTCAACCTCCGAGCGTTCGCGGCTGAGCTGTTCGAGAAATTGCGCCAGCGTCGACTTGCCCGAACCGGGCGGCGCGACAAGATAGGCGATAACTTTTCTGTCGAGCGTCAACCGCAAGTCGGTCAGCTCGTGCAACAGCGGCATGAAAATTTCTTCGACGGCCGTCGCGCTGAAGCGAACCTCCTGGCGCAGGCCGTTGATTTCCATGTTGTACGTGTTAAAAATTTTTTCCATGACAGCACCTCTAAACAGTTAGGAGTTTTTTTTACTTCGCTATTCATAAAATTTACCTCTTACTTCATTAGTGTTGCTGATTATTTTTTCTATTTGTCTGCATATTGTCTGCAAAGCTATTTTGTCT
>CAMZDU010000152.1 GCA_947305445.1 uncultured Selenomonadales bacterium | reverse complement strand
TCTTCCGATCTGTTCGCGCTTGACGTTGACGAGCGTATCGGTGAGCACGGCGCGGGAGTCGACGCGCTTGCCCTCGTGAATCAAAAAGCCGGGTATCCTCAACGTGCCGACGGGACGATTGGTTATGTTGTCGTAGTGCTCGAAATTGTAATCAACGAACCAGTTGACGTTCGGGTCAACGGGCATATCAACTTTGGCGTTGTTAAGAGTGGCGATGCCCGGCAACACGACGCTTGAGCCGTCCGTTTGAACAGCCGTGCCCGCGTAGAACAAGGTCAATGCCCACCAACGACACAAATTTTATTTCGGGGTGCTCGCGCAACTGGCGAATGATTTCATCCTTTGGAGTATTCGCTTTAATCGTGTAGAGTAATTCGGACATAATAATCGCTCCTTCGCATTAAGTGCTCGTGTTGAGCCGCGAACAATTTACCACAAAAAATTTTTCGCGTCGACAGTCGGCCGGCAAGTACACAGTATAATTCCAAATCGCGCAAGTCGGAAAAAATTTTCGGCACGCCTTGTCACAAAAAAATTTCGGTGATATAATTCTTCCCCGTTAAGCTATCAATAACTCTCTGCTCGCGAAAATTTCACGAGCCGACAGACCAAAGGGAGGTGTTCCGATTGAGGAAGTACGAAGTTATCTTTATCATTCGCTCCATGGAAGAAGAGGCGACCGTTGCCGTTATCGACAAGTTCGCCAAATTAATCGCGGCTAACGGTGGCACAATCACCAAAGAAGACCGCTGGGGCAAACGTCGTCTCGCCTACGACATCAAAAAAGAGTCCGAAGGCTTTTACGTGCTGTTCTACGTGAAGTGCGAACCTGCGTGTATGGCCGAATGCGATCGCGTCATGAAAATTACCGACGAGATTCTCAAGCACATGATTGTTCGCTCCGAGGAGAAAGAGGCTGCCAATGAATAAAGTTTTTCTTTCCGGCAATCTTACTCGTGACCCCGAAGTCCGCTACACCCAGACCGGCAAAGCTTTCGCCCGCATGGGTTTGGCGGTTAATCGTCGTTCCAAAGACAAAGATGCCGTCGATTTTTTCAATCTCGTCGCTTGGGAAAAAACTGCCGAATTCTGCGGCCGGTATCTGCTCAAAGGTTCACGCGTGCTCGTCGAAGGTCGTTTGCAAACTTCCAGCTACGAGAATAAAGACGGCCTTAAAGTCAACGCTGTCGACGTTGTTGTCGATAACATTGAATTCGCCGGTAGCAGACCCGCAAGCGACGGCGGCGGAAATTACTCCGGCGGCAGACCCGCAAACGACGGCGGCTACTCCAACAACCGACAAACCGATAATCGCGATTCTTACGGCTCACGTCAATCTGCTCCGCCAAAGCGCAACGATTACGACTTCGGCGGCGAACCCATTGACCCCGACGACACGCCGTTCTAATTTCCATTCAGGAGGATTTACGATGCGCAGAGAAAGAGGTCGACGCCCGCGCAGGAAAGTTTGCGCGTTCTGTGTCGATAAAGTTGAAAAGATTGACTATAAAGATGCGGCCAAACTTCGCCGCTTCACCACCGAGCGCGGAAAAATTTTGCCGCGCCGCATTTCCGGCAACTGCGCCAAACATCAACGCCAGGTGACAATCGCCATCAAGCGTGCCCGCAACATTGCGCTCTTGCCATTCACGGCAGACTGAGTTTTAAACTCCTTGTGCAAGAATTCTCCCGCCTCTTTAGGCGGTGAACAGTTCACTTTGCAATTAGAAATGAGGAATTAGGAATGAAAAATTTTAACTCCCGATTCCTCATTTTTATTGCGTGCGCGGCGGGAATACTCCTTATCTTCGGTTGGCATATGTTCGTTTACGAGCCGACGCAGCGGGAAATTTTAAACATGCAACTGGAGACGCGGCGACTTCGCGAAGTCGAACGGTCGATTGCCGAATTCAAAGCTCGTCACGAAGATTTATCGGCGTTCGGCGCGGTCAAGGAGCGGCAATTAGACGAAGCGCGAAATTTTTTGCCCGCAACACTTGCGCAAGACAAATTCCTTGACGGGCTTTATCGAGCGGCGGAAATTTGTCGTGTGCGGTTGACTGCCGTGCAGACCGGCGAAATAATCTCGGCCGACGAAATGCAAATGCAACTCGTCACCGTCAAGGCGGAGGCCGATTTCGTCGCGTTGCTAAATTTTATTCGCGAGACGGTTGACGGCGGACGATTGGTCGGTTTGGAAAATTTTTTATTGACGAGCACCGGCGATGATGTTATCTCGTGCGAACTGACATTTAAAATTTTCGCGGCACCGTGAACCGCTGAAAAATTTTTCGTCACGTGCAGGTGATTTTGATGAACAAAAAAATTTTTTTGATTGCGGGCACGGAGGACGGTCGCGAGCTTGCCGAATTTCTTGTGCGGCACGGATTCGACGTGACGGCCTCTGTCGTCAGCGATTACGGGCGAAAACTTCTTGAAAATTGCGCGGACATTAAAATCAACGACACGCCGCTTGACCGTGACGATCTTGAAAAAATTTTGCGCACGGAATTTGATTGCCTCGTCGACGCCAGTCACCCTTACGCAAAAAATATTTCGAGCAACGCCATTGACGCCGCTCAAGCCGCGAAAATTTTTTACGTGCGCTACGAGCGGGCGGAAACTGAATTTGTCGGCGAAAAAATTTTTCCCGTCGACAGTTACGAGGAGGCGGCAACCAAGGCGGCTCAACTCGGCAAAAATATTTTCCTCACGACCGGCAGTCGCAGTTTGAAAATTTTCGTCGACAGGCTCGGCGATTGCAACTTGACCGTCAGAGTTTTGCCGACCGCCGAAGTTTTGGCGCAGTGTGAAGCTCTCGGTCTGTCGCCCAAACAAATTGTCGCCATGCAAGGCCCGTTTTCCGTCGCGCTCAATGTCGAGCTGTTCAAACACGCGGCGGCAGAAGTTGTCGTCACGAAGAACAGCGGACAAGTCGGCGGCGCGGACACAAAACTTGCGGCGGCGAAAATTTTAGATTTGCCCGTCGTGCTTATCACCCGCCCGAAAATTTTTTACCCGAATTTGGCGACAACGTTTACCGACATACTTTGTATGATTAGAAATTTTGAATTAGGAATGAGGAATTTGAAATGATATGTACGGTTCAAACTGTCGCGGACGCGGTTAATCGTCTGGCTCCGCGTCGCCTTGCCGAAGAATGGGACAACCCCGGCTTGTTGCTCGGTGACCCTGCCGCAGAAGTAAAAAAAATTTTCGTCTGCCTGGACGTGCTAGACGAAACTGTTTCGCGGGCGATTGAACTCGACGCGCAATTAATAGTCGCGCATCATCCGCTGATTTTCCGCGCAATAAAAAATGTCCGTTTCGATTTGCCGCTCGGCAAAAAAATTTCTCGGCTGATAAAAAATGACGTAGCGGTCTTCGCGGCGCACACGAATCTTGACAGCGCGGCCGGCGGCGTCAACGATGTGCTGGCGCGAAAAATCGGATTGGTCGACGTAAAAACTTTTGAGGAAGATGAATTATCTTTGGGGCGGCTCGGAACGCTGGAAACTCCGATGACTGCCTTTGACTTTGCTCGCCACGTGAAGACCGCTCTAAACGCCGACAATGTTCGACTTGTCGACGCGGGCGACTTCCCAATAAAAAAAGTCGGCTTGTGCGGCGGCGCGGGCGCAGATTTTATTCAGAAGGCAAAATTTTTCGGTGCGCAAGCCTTCGTTACTGGCGACGTAAAATATCACGAGGCTCAAGCGGCCGTCGAAAGCGGCATACACGTTGTCGACGCGGGGCACTTCGCCACCGAGTTTCCGATTGTTCACGAGCTGGCCGAATATTTGCGCGGCGAGCTGAAAAAATTTGACGTTGAAATTTTCGAGGACACGACCGCCAAAGATTTCTTCGTGACCGTTTGAATTTTGCCTTGACTTGAAGCTAACTTGAACTGTTACACTTGCGACGGAAAAATTTTTTTCGGAGTGATTGTAATGACGATTGGCGAAGTAAGCAAGAAATACGACATAACGACGGACACGCTCAGATATTACGAACGCATAGGGCTTATTCCTCCGGTGCCGCGCAAGAAGAACGGTATTCGCGACTACGACGAAACGGCGTGCGGCTGGGTGAGTTTCGTCAAATGTATGAGAAGTGCCGGCGTGCAAATCGAGGCATTGATTGAATACGTCGCGCTTATGCAGACGAATAGCGGCCTGGAGCGGCGCAAAAAAATTTTAATCGAGCAGCGGACGCGACTTCAAAAGCAAGCGGAGCATTTGAAATCGACGATTGAGCGGCTCGATTACAAAATTAATCACTATGACGAACTTTTTGCCGGTGGTTGAAAAATTTTTCGGCGGTCTCGCGTG
>CAMZDU010000151.1 GCA_947305445.1 uncultured Selenomonadales bacterium | reverse complement strand
TACAAATCGTGACCTTCGTTTCCAAACGCAAGGCAAACGTCTGCGCCGAAAAAAATTTACGCGACGAGAATCTCAACCCGCAAGAGGGCTGGAACAAAATTCAACTCAAACTCGCCGTGCCCGATGAACTTGCGGTTTTCTGTTGGAACGATTCATATCGAGCGAAGTCACCTGCCGTCAACGAGCCAAAATTTTCCGAGAGCTTGAAGAGAATTTTTGACGGCAAGGAATACGACTGTGACCGTTACGTCAGCACGGTAAAGACAATCGACGGCAGGGAGTCGGCACGGCTGATTTACGACATGTTTTACAAAGACGGGCAGCTGTTCCGAGCCGAACTCTACATCAAACAAAACAACACAGACTATCCCGTCAGCACACTGGAGGATATAAAAATTTTGCGCGACATTCCGCCCGACACGTTCAAAATTTACAAGGGCACCAAGCTTTATGCGGCGGGCACCGGCGACATTGACGACTTACTCGAAAATCCGAAAGAAATTGGCACAATGGGGGACTCGTGATGAAAAAAATTCTGTTGGTCGTCGGGCTGATTTTTTTATTTGCGGCTGACGCTCAAGCCTCAAAGCTCGACGCTTATCGGCAAATGCTCATAAGTAATTCTTACACCATTCGTTACGAAAACATCACGCCGCCGCCGCGAGTGACCAACGCAGACAAAGTCGAACTCTACGGCAAGAGCGGGCTGGCCGTCGAAGGCAACGACTACATGCTAAACAAACCTAAATGCGGGCTCATAACCTGCGAAGGACAAGACAAGTATGAAGAAGTCGGCGAGGGTGATTTTTATCTGTGTCGTCTATCGAAGAACGTCGAAGAATTTTTTTTCACCAAGTACAAACACGGGAACGGCTGGGAATATTTCGGCACACGCAAAAATCGCGTGGAGGCGAACGCCAAAAATTATCTGGCGCGGCTTGTCGAAGGTGAGAGCTACGGCGACGCCGATATGTCGCGCTTGCTCAACGCAATCTTGCCCGCCAACGTTAAAAGTGCTCAACAAGCCGAATACAAATTCATTGCGGAGAAAAATCTTTCCGACGGTCTTACCTGCGAAGATTATCGCGCAGATTTTGACGGAGCGACCGAAATTGTCCGCTATTACTTCAAAGGCAACACGTTGATAAAAATCGCGTCGGCTTCGTATCACAAAAACGCCGACGGAAAAATCGACGGGCGCAAGTGCATCATTCGCATTGACACCTTTTCAAATTCACCCGACCGAATGCTTTTGCGTCTGCCCGAAAAAGTTCAAGACGTGACTAAGCGTCGCAAATCTTAACGGAGGAATTTCCATGCGAAAAAATTTTTTGACGGTGACGATAATTTTGCTCGCGGAAATTTTTTTATTGCCGCGTCTCGCCGCTGCCGAGCCGACTTTTGTGATGTTAAAGTTCAGCGACGATACCCGCTTCGACGCACTCAACGGCACAACCGAAGATCCCTGCCTTCAACTTTCCGAACGTATTTTATTAAAACTTGTGCAGGCGGGAAAATTTTCCTTTATGACTTTGGAGCCGCTGACGGAGGACATCGAGGCGCAACTCTACGACGAAAAAGTCGACGACTACAATAAATTTCTCTCCGCGACAAATTCCGGCGATTACAACGAATTTTTTGAGGACGGTAGCTTCGACGAGCGCAAAGCTCAAACGATTGCCACCGCACAGGTCGGGAAGTTCATCTCGCCGGAGATAACCGCCAAAATCGGTGCAGACCACGACGCGCAATATCTCATTCACGGCACGATAATCAACTTGGGCACGGGCAGCTGGCTCAATGAGAATTTGGAATTCATTTCAGGCGCAGTAAGTCAATACCTCAACGTGATGAGTTCATACGGCTCCAACGTCCTGGGCGTTTTGGGAAACTTCGGCAACTTAGGAATTGACATGCAGACCAAAGGCATCGGCGTGCAATGCGACGTCAGAATAATTAAAGCCGCCACGGGTGAAGTTGTCTGGAGCAAGCGCGTCACGGGCGTTGCCGAGCAACAACTTATCGGGGTCGGCTCCGTCGTCTTCGGACACACCAACGTTAGCTATTCGCTCTACGAAAAAGCGATTAACAAGGCGGTCGACAAAATTTACGACGCGCTGATTGCCGACGCTACGGCAGGAAAAATTTTTTGATTGGAGGCGAACAACATGTTCAAAAAAATTTTTGTAGCGGTTGCGGTAAGCTTGATGCTCTGCGCAACGGCGGCGGCGCAAGAAATTTCCGTTAATCCCGTCATCGCGGTGGAGAAATTTCAGTCTACGGGCAACACTTCGATTCTTTGGGAGGAGGTATGTTCGGATTTGGTTCTCAAAAAATTATTTGACAGCGAAAAGTTCACACTCCTTTCCCCCGATTGGAACGAGGCACCGAAAAAAATCAATCCCGCCTATCTCGTCAAAGGTTCGGTCGAAATTCAAACGGCGTACGCGTCATTCGTCAAGGCGATTATCGATTTTGAACTCGTCGACGCGAAAACCGGCGAACTTGTTTGGGGACGGCGCGTTTGGCACAAGGAGCCGGCGGGCAACGGAAAACGCAATCAGCAAATAATTTATGACACGATTTATCGGACTGTCAACAAAGTTGTCGGGCGGCTGACGGTGGACATCGAATCAGGCACGCTTGCTTTGAATTGAGATGAGCAACATGTTCGGGAAAATTTTTTTTACGGTCGCGCTGATTTTTTTTATTTGCACCGCGACGGCTTTTGCTCAAAACACCGACAAGCCGCGAGTCGCCGTTATTGACTTCGGACAACTCAGCGGAGCGATGACCGGAAAACTTAACACCGACAAAGTCGGGGCAATGTGCCTGGATTACATAATCGAGGCTCTCGTCGACAGCGGAAAATTTTATTTAATCGGTCGTGAACTTGTTGCGGAAAAGTTGGCGGCAGAAAATCTCAACGTCTCCGGAAATATTCCTCCCAGCGTGATTCGCAAGCTGGGCGAAATTCTCGACGTCGAATATCTGATAATCGGCAACGTCTACGGGGTGGGCGGCGATCAAACCGTGATTGAGCTCGTCTCCAACGGCGCGAAGATAAATTCCGTCAAAGCCTGCATTATTGCGCGAATGGTGGAAGTTAAAACTGGTAGGCTCGTCGCAATGGCCGAGGGGCGAGGCGAATCGAAAAGTTCGCTCGTCAAAGTCGGCAAGGACAAACTCGGCTTCATCACCATCGGCACGAAGAGTATCCCGCAAGTCAGCGTCCACAATTCAATTCAAAAGGCGGCGTTCTCGTTGATTGAAGATTTTTTGGAGAAGTATTCCCACAGGAGGTAATGTCATTGAAATTTAGAGACAAAATTTTTGCAATGCTTTGCGCGACGGCAGTAGCGTTCACGAGTGCCCCCGCCGACGCAAAAATTGTGACGGACAAATTACCGTTGCTCACTTACGCCGAAACGCCCGTTCCGGTTTACGACGCCCCCAACGGCAATCGAAAAGGCACAATCGCGGCGGGTAGCTCCCTTGTGCTCGTCAAAGTCATTCGTCCCGACGGTTGGGCTTACGGCAGTTACAAAGTTGGCAATAAAAAAAAGCGTTCTTATCGCTGGTTCAAGATGAGCGAGTTGCAAGGTTACGCCGACTTTGAAAATTACATCGACAAGGCGACTTACGATCAAGACGCTTACCGCACGCGCTCGTCAATGAGTCTTGCGGGTAAAGTTTCAAGCGGCGAGGATTTGATCGTCGTTGCCAAGCGCGGCGACAAAATCAAAGTCATTTTCAAAGCAGACGGAAATTTTTATCGCATGGGCTGGGTCGCTAAGACGAGCCTGAGCAAAACGGCAAACGACGGATTAACCACGGACAGCACGTCGAACGATTTGCTTACGGACGATACGAACGATGAATTGCTCACGGAAAATTCTTCCGACGAAGACGAAATTTCTATCGACGATTTTACGGAGACTGAAGATCTTACGGAGGAGGAAGGCGGCGGCGGAGACTTTGGCGGCACCCCTGAAGTCGATCCGCCTATGATTATAAGTGAACTTACTCCTTATGAGCAGCCTGATGAACTTGAGAACGCTCCGCCCGATGAACTTGAAAACGCTCCGCCCGATGAACTTGAAAACGCTCCGCCTGATGAAGTTGAGAACGTTCCGCCTGATGAAGTTGAGAACGTTCCGCCTGATGAACTTGAGAACGTTCCGCCTGATGAACTTGAGAACGTTCCGCCTGATGAACTTGAAAACGTTCCGCCTGATGAAGTTGAGAACATTCCGCCTGATGAACTTGAGAACGTTCCGCCTGATGAAGTTGAGAACATTCCGCCTGATGAACTTGAGAACATTCCGCCTGATGAACTTGAGAA
>CAMZDU010000150.1 GCA_947305445.1 uncultured Selenomonadales bacterium | reverse complement strand
GGACGATAATCACGAGCGGCAATTCGAACACGAAGCCGAACGGCAACACGAACAATATCACGAACTCGAAGTAGCTACCGAACGAAAACAGCGTCTGCAAATTTTCCGACTCTTCGCCGAAGCCCATAAAAAATTTCAGCGCGGTCGGCAATATCAGGAAGAACGAGAATGCCAGCCCCGTGAAAAACAGCGTTACCGACGCGGGCACCAGCACGCCCAAAATTGCCCGTTCGTTGCGTGTGAGCGCGGGCAGAAAAAATTTCCACGCGTGATAAAAAATTATCGGCAGGGCGATCAGAAAGCCTGCCGCGATGTCGATTTTTAGATATGTAAAAAATGCCTCGCCAGGTTTCATGTAGTAAAGTTTTCCGACGGGCAACGTCAACCAATTTGTAATTTCGTCGAGGAAAAAATAAGCGACGCCGCTACCGACGACGATTGCCAGCAATGATTTTATTATACGCGAGCGAAGTTCTTCCAAGTGCGCCGTCAAACTCATGGTGCCGTCGTCTTCGACGGGAACTTCATCAGGGTCGACTTGCGCGTTTTTTTCGTGGTCGATCATTTTTTATCCGCGTCGAGTTTTTCGGCGTCTAGTTTCTTTGGTTCGGTTACGTCAACGGTTTTCGTGTCGTCGTCGGCGTTGGCCTGTTTAAATTCTTTAATGCTCTGCCCCAAAGCTTTGCCGACGCCGGGTAATTTTCCGGGACCGAAAACGACCAGACCGATTATCAAAATTAAAATTAGTTCGGGCACTCCGATACCAAACATTTTAATCACTCTCCAAAAATTTTTTGCGATTATATCACAAGTTTTTTTGCGTGTCGAAAAAATTTTTGTTATGATTGCGGCGGGGGTGATTGACGTGAACGGCGGCAAAATAATTTTCATGGCGTTGGGCGGCGCACAAGAAGTCGGCGCGAGTTGTTACTTCTTAAAGTTGGGAGAAAACAATCTGTTGCTCGATTGCGGTTGCGGCTCGACACGCGGCATAAGATTTGCGCCGCAATTTTCCGCATTGCTGGGCACGCCGTATCTTCAAGATTTTCATCAGGTGTCGCACGTAATCTTGTCACATGCGCATTTAGATCACTCCGCCGCGTTGCCGGACTTTGTGGAGCTGAACGAACGCGCCGCACTCTACATGACGGACTTGACGCGAGAAATTTTGTCCGCGCAGCTGGAGGAGCGGTTCGCGTCAATCGAAGGCAATATCTCGTCGGTCGCGTTCCTGCAAAAAATTCCGTTGCCGCACCTGTCGATAAGTTTTCATCAGGCGGGGCATATACCCGGCGCAATGATGACGCTGATAAATTTTCGCGGGAAAAATATTTTGTACACGGGCGACTACTCGACCTTTCCGACGCAACTTGTCGGCTCGGCACTGTTGCCCGCCGAAAAGATTGACATTATGATTTTGTGCGGACTGCACGCCCGCCACCCGTATTATCGACGCTTCGGCGAAAGTGACTCCGCGCTGAAAAAAATTCTGCGGAAAATTTATTACGCGTTGCGTTGGGGCAAGACCGCTTATTGCCGTGTCACGCAGATAAGCAAAGGCGTCGAACTTATCACGCTGATTAACAAATTTTTGCCCGGCGCGGAAGTTTTTATTGATGAGCGCGTGATGAAAATTGTTCACCGCTTCGAGAATGTGCACATACCGATTATGCGCGAGCAAGATCACCCGCTGAAATTTTTCCCGCGAAAGCCGTGCGTCATTTTGTCGACAATGCCGCCGCCGGTTCGAGCGCACATGGAAATTTTGAACGGCGACTTCTCCTTGCATGACGATTTTGCCACCACGGTTGAATTTGTCCGCCGCGTCAATCCGAAAACCTGCGTTGTCGTTCACAGCCCGCCGGACAAACTTTACAACGCCTCCGCAACGCTCGAACAAGTTTTGATGAACGATCCGGACTCGCGCACAAGTTTTATCTTTCCCCAGACGTGCGAGCCGTTTGAATTGTGATGACGATCTACAAAACAAAAACTCCCGCCGAAACTGCAACGGGAGTTTTTGCTTTATCGAACCGAATTAATGTCCTTGATGTCGAGGAAATTATCCGAGGGTGGCGAGATAATCTTTAATCTTGTCGCCGTCTTCCATTTCCATGACTTTGTCGAGAATTTCTTTCGCCTTGGTTAAGGTGATGTTGCGAATGCGTTCTTTGACACGCGGAATGGAAGGTGCGCTCATCGACAATTCTTTAATGCCCATGGCCATCAGAATAATTGCCGCGTTCGGGTCGGAAGCCATTTCGCCGCACATGCCGGCCCATTTGCCTTCCTTGTTGGCGGATTCAATCGTGCGTTTGATGAGGCGGAGCACTGCGGGGTTGAAGTGGTTGTACAGGTAAGAAATCTGCGCGTTGCCGCGGTCGACAGCCAGTGTGTATTGAACGAGGTCATTTGTGCCGATTGAGAAGAAGTCGACGTATTTGGCGAGCACGGGAGCCATAACCGCCGCCGCAGGAGTTTCGACCATGATACCGACTTGAACGTTGTCGGCGTACTCTTTGCCCTCGTGAACGAGTTCCATTTTAGCCTGTTCGACGAAATCTTTGGCCGCGAGGAATTCTTGAACGTTGATGACCATCGGGAACATAATCGCCGCTTTGCCGTAAACACCGGCGCGGAGAATAGCCTTGAGTTGCGGCATGAACAAATCTTTGCGCTGGAGGCTGATACGGATTGCGCGGTAACCAAGGAACGGATTTTCTTCTTCGCCGACTTGAATATACGGAAGCGGTTTGTCGCCGCCGATATCCATTGTACGAATGACGCACAGACCTTCGCCGTGAGTGACGGACGCGCAATGCTCGACAGCCGCTTTGTATTCTTTAAACTGGTCTTCTTCTTTGGGAACGTCGGTTTTGCCCATGAAGACGAATTCGGAGCGGAAGAGTCCGACGCCGGTCGCGCCGAAGTTTTTGACTGCGGCATCTGCATCGGCGGGCGAGCCGATATTTGCAACAAGTTCGACTTCTTTGCCGTCGAGGGTGATTGCGGGTTTGTCTTTAAGCTGTGCGTAGTGAGCTTTGAGTTCTTCCTGCTTCTTAATCTTCTCGTTGTAGCTTTCGCGCTCTTCGTCGCTGGGACGAATCAAAATTTCGCCGGTTTCGCCGTCGAGGATAACGGGGTCGCCGTCAGCAATCTGATCGATACCGTCGCCGACACCGACGACCGTCGGGATTGCACGCGTCTTGGCAATGATAACGGCATGGGCGGTGGTGGAGCCGACACCGAGGATAACGCCGGCGATTTTGTCGGTGGGAAGTCCGGCGATAACGGACGGCTCAATGTCTCTGCCTGCGACAATGACTTTGCCGACGATTTCGGGTTCTTTAATGCCCAGGAGGTATTTGGCGATGCGTTTGCCGACGTCGCGCATGTCGACTGCGCGGCCGCGGAAGTATTCATCTTCCATCGACTCGAAAATCTGCGCTTGAGATTCGTAAGCGTCGAGAACAGCTTTGGGCGCGGAGCCGCTGACGTCGATTTGCTCGTCAATCGCGCCGCTCATTGCCGGATCTTCGACCATCATGCGGTGTGCTTCGAGAATGCCGGCCTGCTCTTTAAGACCCTGTTCGTTGAAATCGTCAATGCTCTTTTTGAGGTTTTCGGCGACGGCAACGAGTGCGTCGGCGGCTTTTTTCTTTTCAGCGGCAGCTTTGCCGGGTTTGTAAGCCACAAGATAACCGTCAAGATTTTGACCTGCAAGCAGAATATTGCCGACTGCGATGCCGGCTATTACGCCTTTGCCTTTAATTTTCTCTGCCATGTTGTTTCCTCCAAAGAGTTACACAAAAAGGGAGGCGGAAAAAATTTTTAACCATCCTCCCCAAGCTGTAAATCGCGTAAATTATTCTTCGCCGAATTTGCTGTCAACGAGAGCTTTGAGCTGAGCGACTGCATCTGCTTCGTCCGGGCCGTCAGCGCAAATCGTAACTTCGGTGCCTTTAACAAGACCCATGCTCATGATCATGAGAATGCTTTTTGCATCGACGGTCTTGCCTTTAGCCTTGAGCTGAACTTTGGATTTGAAGGAGGACGCCTTTTGCACGAACACCGATGCGGGACGCGCATGAATACCGGTTTTGTTTTCAATGGTGGTTGTTGCTTCTGTCATTAGTGACCCTCTCCTATCTGTGTATGAAATGTTACCAACGGCCGTCGCCACGCGGGCAACTCTTTAAAACGTGCTATTCGCCGCCCGTGTAAAGGTTCCTGCTTGCCGATAAAAAAATTTTTCAAAAATTTTCGACGCGAAATTTTTTCAAGCGGACGGTGCGGGCTGAAATCAATCGCTCTCGTCGTGAACGGCGAAAATTTTTTCAAGCGGA
>CAMZDU010000149.1 GCA_947305445.1 uncultured Selenomonadales bacterium | reverse complement strand
GAATTAGGAGTTAGGAATTGTTTTAGTTGTAGTGTTATCGCCGTCCGAATCCTAATTCAGAAGCCTTCACCTTTAGGCATGGAGAGGGTTATAACCCGCGTTGAAAATCACATTGACATTTTTTATCCGCCAAGGTTGAAGAAAACTTTTTTATGGTGTAAAATCGAAAACAAATTTTTTTGGAATCGCCACAAGCTGAACTGCAGAAAGGTGAGTGAACCGGACGTGCTGGAACAAATACTTAACTCGGCGAATTTCGATTACCTGCCGCGAGCCATGGAAGCGGCCAACATTCGCCAGGAAGTCATTGCAAACAATATCGCCAACGTCAATACGCCGAACTATCGCAAATCGGTCGTGAACTTCGAGGAGCTGTTGGCACGTGAAATTTACGGCGAAGAACCCGACGGCAAATTGAAAATGTTTCGGACGCACGACAAACACTTGCCGCCACAGCCGCTTAAATTTCACGCCGAGCCGACAATTATCCAAGACCATACAAACATCATGCGCGTGGACGATAACAACGTCGACATTGACATCGAGATGGCGACGCTGGCAAAAAATCAGCTTTACTACAACGCGGCCGTCACCGAATTCGGCAGTCACGTCACGCGTCTGAAGAACGCAATCAGTAGCGGACAGCAGTAATTTTAGGTGTCGGCTGTTATAAAAAGGAGAACTTCTAATGGGAATGTTTCTGGGAATTGACGCCTCCGCCTCCGGCTTGACTGCCGAGCGATTGCGAATGGACGTCATTTCAAATAATATCGCCAACTCGAACACGACCCGCACCGAAGGCGGCGGAGCGTATCATCGTCGCTTCGTCGTCTTTGAACCGCGCACACGCGAGCCGAAATCTTTTGAGCAAACTTTGATGCGTGCAATCGGCGTGACTAAACAAACCGGCGAAGGCGTCCGCGCAGTCTCCATTATGGAGGACAACACGCCCGGCCCGCTCGTTTACGACCCCGGCCACCCCGACGCCAATGCCGACGGTTATGTTGAAAAACCCAACGTCAATATCGTAACCGAGATGGTTGACATGATAACCGCTCAGCGTGCCTACGAGGCCAACTCCACCGCAATCAACGCGGCCAAGGCCATGGTGAGTAAAGCTTTGGAAATCGGCAAGTAAGTGACAAGTGGTCAGTAATCGGAAAAAATTTTTCTGCGCGAAAATTAAATTGTTAACTCCCGTTCCCTGCCCACCGACTGCTGACCACTTGCCATTGACTGTTGAAATGTTATAATCGTTAAAATGAAATTTGTACCGGTTGACAACGGAAGGTGACACTATGGAATTAACGCCCCTGGCAATGACGCCCGTGCAAATGAGCGCACAAAGTCATATCGGCGAACCAAAAATCGACGAGCCCGTCAAAAGTTTCGGGGAATTTATGGTCGACGCCTTGAAGAAAACCAACGAGCTTGAACTCGAATCCGAAAAACTAAATGCGGCTATGGCGGCCGGCAGAATAGAAGACATCTCGCAAGTTATAGTTGCCTCTCAAAAAGCGGAAATCGCGCTCCAATTAACGCTCCAGTTGCGAAACCGTGCGACGGCGGCATATCAAGAAATTATGCGTATGCAGGTATAACGCCCGGGCACGACTGATTGATCCTCGGACGGTTCGAAAGGACTGAGTTTATTGGCGAATTGGAGAGAGCGGCTCCGGGAGCTGTGGAATCGCTACGATAACAAGCGCAAGTATGCTTTCATAGGTGCAATTATATTCCTTGTGCTTGCCTTCGCGGGAATCAGCTTCTGGTACGGCTCCAAGCCCGACTACGTGCCGCTGTATACCAATTTGGAGACAAAAGACGCCGGCGACGTTGTCAACAGCCTGAAAGAAACGGGCGTTCCTTACGAGTTGGTTGAAGATAAACGCGGCGCGACAATCCTCGTGCCCGCCACCCAGGTGCACAATCTTCGCCTGGATTTGGCGGCGGCAGGACTGCCACGCGGCAATAAAGGTTTTGAGCTCTTCGACGACAGCAAGCTGGGCGTTACCGAATTCCAAAACAAAATTAATTATCTTCAAGCACTCCAGGGCGAACTTACCCGCACGATAGAGCACCTCGGTAGCGTCGACAAAGCGCGTGTTCACATCGTTTTGCCGGAGGACAGTCTCTATAAAAAGAACGAGAAACCCGCCACGGCTTCGATACTGCTGATGCTTAAACCCGAAACGCAACTTACCAAGCCGGAAGTTAAAGGCATTGTCAATCTCGTCAGCCACAGCGTGCAAGGTCTGGCTCCCGAAAACATTACAATAGTCGACGAGGCGGGCAATATCCTTAACAAAAACGACGACGACGAACTCGAACAGCAAAACGCACGAAATCTGCAGACGCTTACGCAGATTGAAATGACCAAAAAAGTTCGCGACCACATTCAGCAAAACATTCAAACCATGCTCGACCGTTCCCTCGGCGAAGGCAACGCTTTCGTACGTGTCAGCGTGGAACTCGACTTCGACGACAAAAAAATCGACCGACAAACTTTTACGCCCGTCGTTGACGAAAGCGGCATTATTCGCAGTCAACAGGACATCAGCGAAAGTTACAACGGCGAATCCAACGTGCCCGGCGGCCCGGCGGGCGTCACGGGCAATATCCCCGGTTATGTCGCCGAAGAGCGCAACGCCAACGCCGAATACGAGCGCAAGGAGTCCACGCGCAACTACGAAATCAACGAGGAAAATCAAAAAATTATCGCCTCGCCCGGCTCAATCCGCCGACTCACCGTTGCTGTTTTGGTCAGCGACGAAATTACCGATTTGCAACAGGAGGGGCTCCTCCGTGCGGTAAGTTCTGCGGCCGGTATTAATGAAGAGCGCGGCGATACCATTTCCGTCGAGCCAATGCCGTTCAACACCGACCTGCGTGACCAACGTGAACAGGAGGCGCGGCTTGAACAATTACGCAAAGACAGGATTTTGTACACGGAGATTGCGGCCATGATTTTAATTGCGGCGCTGCTTTTGGGCGGCTTCCTCATGTATCGCTGGAAGAAACGCAAAGAACGTCAAGCGGAATTGGAAGCCAAGCTCGAAGCCGAACGTCAAGCACGTGAAGAAGCCCGACGCGTTCAAGAAGCTCAACGACGCGTCGAAGAAATGCAACGACTTACCGCCGCCGAAGAGCGGGCACAAGCCATCGAAAACGACGAAATCGAAGAAGAAAAACTCACGCCCGAAGAACGACGGCATCGCGACGAAAAGCAGGCCATTCTCAAACTTATCGACGAGAAACCGGCCGAAGTCGCCTGGCTTATCAAAACGTGGCTCATCGAAGACGAGTAACTTATTGCTTAATTATGAGTGGTTAGTGGTTAGAAATTTTTGTTGACCGCCGGCCGCTCTTATTTTTACGGAGGAGAGATTATATGCCAAGTGTATTATCGGACATGTACAGCGACCCCAAGCCAATGAGCGCACACGAGAAGGCCGCGATACTTTTTATCGCCCTCGGCGGCGAATACGCGGCAAAAGTTTTCGCGCACATGGACGAGGACGAAATCGAAGCCATAACTCTCGACATCGCTAACAACAAACACGTCAGCATTGAGAAGAAAAATATTGTTATCAGCGAATTTTATCAGCTGATGATGGCCAACGACTATATCTCGACCGGCGGCCTGGAATATGCCCAGGACGTTCTCGAAAAAGCTCTCGGCGCGGAAAAGGCCGGCGATATTCTCAAACGCCTGACGACAAGCTTGCAGGTGCGTCCGTTTGAATTCCTGCGCAAGGCGGACAATTCGCAGCTGTTAAGCTTCCTGCAAAACGAACACCCGCAGACAATCGCGCTCGTTATGGCCTATCTTGCACCCGACCAAGCGGCCATTATCATGAGCGGTCTTTCAATCGATTCGCAGGCCGACGTCGCCAAACGCATTGCCCTTATGGACAGGACTTCGCCGGACGTTATCCGCGAGATTGAACGCGTGCTTGAGCGAAAATTGTCGTCCATGTCAATGCAAGACTTCACCAGTGCCGGCGGTGTTCAGGCTGTTGTCGAAATCCTCAACCGCGTCGACCGCGCCACCGAACGTGCAATTATCGAATCGTTGGAAGTGGACAATCCCGAACTTGCCGAGGAAATCAAACAGCTTATATACGTCTTCGAGGATATTATTTTGCTCGACGACCGTTCCGTACAGATTGTCCTGCGCGAAGTCGACACGAAAGAACTTGCTCTGGCAATGAAAGCGACCAACGACGAAGTTACCGCCAAAATTTACAAGAACATGTCCAAACGCGCCGCCGACATGCTCAAAGACGAACTCGAATACATGGGGCCGGTTCAAATTCGTGACGTCGAAGAGGCGCAGACCAAAATTGTCAAC
>CAMZDU010000148.1 GCA_947305445.1 uncultured Selenomonadales bacterium | reverse complement strand
TCGGCATAGCGCGTGCGCGTCACGAATTCACCGCCACTCTCGACGACGTGGTCACTGCGGCGCGTTACGTTCTGAAATTTCACGGCACCTTCTGTATGATTCATCTCGCGTCGAGACTTTGCGAGATAGTCGACGCGCTTCACCGTCATCAAATGGAAATGAAACGTCTGCGCTTGATTCACCCCAAGCCAGGCCGCGACGCAAATTTGCTGATGCTGGAGGCAGTCGTCGGCGCGAATTCCGGCAGCTTAAAAATTTTGCCGCCGCTCGTCGTTCACAACGACGACGGTTCTTACACCGACGAAATTTTTAAAATCTACAACGAGTAGAGAAAATTTTTGATGAATATTCAACGGACAATTTTAATCGTCGACAGTGACGGATCATTGGCACCGACGACGTGACTGCCAAAAATTTTTTCGTGCAAAATCTGCTCGACGATTGCGCCGGAAATTTTTTCGCCGGGCATGAGCAGGGGAATTCCCGGCGGATAAAAAGTTATCTCCTCCGCGCAAATGCGACCGATTGCCGCGTCCAAAGCGACCGATTCCGTCGGCGCGTAGAAAGTTTCCCGCGGACTCAGTTCCACCGCAGAAATTTCCCGCGACACGAACGGCGACGGCAAATTTTTCGGCGAACGGTGCGGCAAATTTTTCAGCGCGTCGACGAGTGCTTCAATCGTTCCCGCGTCGTCGGCGAAGGTTATCAGAAACAGCAGGTTCGCCGCGTCCGACAGCTCGCACTGAATGCGCAATCTTTGCCGCAAAAATTCTTCCGCCTCTTGTCCCGTCAAGCCTAAGCCGCGCACGTTGACGGTTATTTTTGTCGTGTCGAGTGAAAAATTTTTTACCGCATCGAAAGTTTTCAGCCCGCTTAAATTTTTTATCGCCGCCCGCAAATTTTTCGACAGCTCGACTGCCGATTGAATCAGCTTGCGCCCGTCGACTTCCATTTGTAGCCGCGCAATGTCCAACGACGCCAACAGCAGTTGATTCGGGCTTGTCGTCTGAAGAAGGCTTGCCGCACGTTTGACGCGCTCCGCGTCGACAAATTCGCGCCGCAACATGAGCATTGACGATTGCGTCAGCGAGCCTAAAATTTTGTGCGTCGATTGCGCGGCGAGGTCTGCGCCGGCTTCCACGGCCGATGTCGGCAATTCATCGCAGAAAGCCAAGTGTGCACCGTGAGCTTCGTCGACAAGCAACAACATGTTCGCCGCGTGTGCGAGCCGTGAAATTTTTTCCAAGTCGGCCGCCACGCCGTAATAATTCGGCGACACGAGCAGGATTGCTTTTGCCGACGGAAAAATTTTTATCGCCCGCTCAACGGTTTCGACGCTGACATTTAACGGCAAGTTAATTTCCGTGTCGTACTCTGTCGGCAGGAAGATTGGCGACGCACCCGACAAGATTAATCCCGAAATTACCGAGCGATGAGCGTTGCGCGGAATCATTACGCGGTCGCCCGCTTTTAGCGTCCCGAAAATCATTGCCTGTACCGCCGAAGTTGTGCCGTTGACCATGAAAATTGTCTCGTCCGCGTGCCACAGTTCAGCCGCCGCCGCTTGAGCCGCCTTTATGCAGGAGTGCGGCGCGTGCAGGTCGTCAAGCTCGTCCATAAGCGAAACTTCTTGCCTTAAACCTTCGGCCGTCAAAAGTTCGCGCAAAAATTTATGTGCTCCGCGTCCGTGTTTATGTCCGGGCGTATGGAACGGCAACACATCGTCCGCCGAATATTTTTTCATCGCCGTGACGATTGGCGCAAAAAAATTTGCCATTACAAATTCTCCTTCGCGTGATATAATCGCGCCGATTATAAAAAGTTGCGGAGGTATTTTCAACGTGATTGACAACACGAACAATAGCGAAGAATATATCGGGCGATTGAAACCGCTGGCCGCCGCCGTCACGCTCGTCATTGCGATTTTGATTGCGCGGGTCTGTTATCTGCAGATTTACGATGGGGAATATTATGCGCAACTGGCCGACGGCAACCGAATCCGAATTATCCCGACAATGGCTCCGCGAGGCACCTTCTACGACAGAAACGGTCAGCTCCTCGTGACGAATCGTCCAGGCTTCAGCGTGTCGTTGTTGCCGCTGACTGCACCGATTAAGCCCGAAGTCGTTGAGCGCATCTCAAAATTACTCAACGTGCCCATTGAAGAAATTCAGCAAAAAATTTCCGTACACTCCGGCTTCGACCCGATACGCATTCGCCCCGATGTCACGCAGGACATTGTGACCATAATCGAGGAGCAAAAAGATTTGTATCCCGGCGTCGTAATCGAAGTTCAACCGATTAGAAATTACCAACTTAAGCAAGAAGGCGCACACACCTTCGGCTACGTCAGCGAAATTTCCGACGCCGAGCTTGAGACCAAAAAAGAAGAGGGCTACAAGTCCGGCGACATTGTCGGCAAGTTCGGTCTTGAGCGCGTCTACGACAAAATAATTCGCGGCGAGAACGGCGGCGAGCAAGTCGAAGTCGACGTCTCCGGCAAGCCCGTACAAATTTTAGGCAAGAAGGAAACTAAGCCTGGCTACGACTTGATTTTGACAATTGACCGCGATTTGCAGGTTGCCGCCGAAAAAGCCGTTGACGATATGCTCGGAGCTTTGGGTTGTCATGCGGCGGCGGCTGTAGTTTTAAATCCGCAGACGGGCGAAGTGCTGGCAATGGTCAGTCGTCCCGCCTTCGACCCGAATCTTTTCGCACACGGCATTTCAACTAAGGATTGGAATGCAATCAACAACAATCCCTATCACCCCATGGACAACAAGGCAATAACCGGCGAATATCCACCTGGCTCCACGTTTAAAATTGTCACGGGCACGGCGGCACTTGCGACGGGCAGAGTCGACCCGAACGAATTGATCTTTGACGGCGGTACGCATAGGCTCGTTCCGAAGGGTAACGCCGGCGGCGAGGCTTTGGGCTGGCTTGACTTCCACACCGCGCTTTCTCATTCGGATAACGTCTACTTCTACGAGATGGGCAATCGACTCGGCGTCGACATGCTCGAACATTATGCCAAGCTGTTTGGACTCGGTTCGGCCACGGGAATTGATCTGCCGTATGAATCGCCCGGCCTCGTCGATTGGAAAGAGTACAAGCTCGAAGTTTATCACGACGATTTTTATTTGTCGGAGGTCATGGACGCGGCAATCGGTCAAGGTTTCAATCTGGTGACGCCGTCATGGGCGAGATTGCGGCTAACGGCAAACGCTATAAACCGCACATCGTCAAACAAATCGTCACGCAGGACAAAGAAATTGTCCAAGATTTTCAACCCGAACTCGTCGGCGAATTGCCCGTTGAGCCGTGGGTTATTCAGCTCGTGCAGTCCGGTTTGAATGACGTCACCAAAAACGGTACGGCGGCCAGAAATTTTATCGGCTTCCCGTATGAAATTGCCGGCAAGACTGGCACCGCCGAAAATTCGCAGGGCACGGATCACGGCTGGTTCGTCGGCTACGGTCCGTTTAACAATCCGACAATCAGCGTTGCGGTTATCGTCGAGCAGGGCGGCTTCGGTGCAAGTTCGGCTGTTCCAATCGGTCGACAGATTATGGAGGCGGCGTTCGCCCTGCAAATTCAGCGCGGCGAAATGGTTGCTCCGCAAAAATAATAACTTCACTCGTTGCGATTCTATCAATTATGATAAAGAAAGGAAGTGAATAGCGCGACGCTTCTGCAATTTGAAATTGTTACAGAGGTTATTGACGACACAACTACACACTCCGAATCATAATTCCTAATTGAAGAAGTGTTGCGTCAGTTTCGATGATTAAACTCGCAGTTTTATGTTCGGGACGCGGTACAGATTTACAATCTATAATCGACGCGATAGAAAGCGGCTACCTTTCCGCAAAAATTAAAAATTTCTGCGTCGACAGAAAAAAATTCGCCACCCGCGCAGATTTCGAGGCAGAATTGCTCAAAAATCTCGGCGGCGTCGACTTGGTGATACTCGCGGGCTTCATGCGCATTTTAAGCGCGGACTTTGTCAAGCATTTCGAGGGGCGGCTCATGAATATTCACCCGTCGTTACTGCCCGCATTCCCCGGCGCGCACGCTCACCGCGACGTTTTGGCTTACGGGGCAAAAATTTCGGGCTGCACCGTTCATTTCGTCGACGAAGGCACCGATTCGGGGCCGATTATCCTGCAAGCGGCGGTTGAAGTCATGGAAGATGACACCGAAGAGACTTTGGCGGCTCGCGTGCTCGAACAGGAGCACAAAATTTATCCGCAAGCTATAAAATTGTTCATCGACGGTCGTTTAAAGATCGTCGGGCGGAGAGTTGAGATTGGAGGCAACAAAATGAAAATCAAACGTGCGTTAATCAGCGTGTCAAACAATCTCGGC
>CAMZDU010000147.1 GCA_947305445.1 uncultured Selenomonadales bacterium | reverse complement strand
AACTTGAAAACGTTCCGCCTGATGAAGTTGAGAACATTCCGCCTGATGAACTTGAAAACATTCCGCCTGATGAACTTGAGAACGCAGGCTCGACAATAGGCGATGTCAATAATGACGGTTCGATTGACGCGATTGATATTGCTCTGCTACAAAAATATCTCAAGGACAATTCCACGTCCGTCAATCTCGCCAACGCTGACCTTAACGGCGACGGTTTTATTTCCGTGTTCGATGTCAACGTCTTGTTAAATTTGGTTAAGGCGGCGGGCAAAGGCACCGGCGATGTCAACGGCGACGGCAAGATCGATTTGTATGACGTGCAAACTTTGAGCGCGTATCTCGCCAAACAAACCGTCACGCTCAATCGCACGAACGCCGACCTTAACGGCGACAGCTCGATTGACGCGGCTGACTTGTCAATTTTGCGTGAAGTTATCGCCGCAAAAAATTAATCCGCTAAAAAATTTTTTGGAAGTGAGGTTTTAAACATGTTGAAAAAAATTTTTTCAACAGTGCTCGCTTTGTCTATGACTTTTTCGGCTTCAGCATTTGCGGCGGGCAATGGCGACGTAAACAATGACGGCGAAGTTAACCTTATAGATGCTCAACTCGTGCTTAATTTCGCTACCGGACGTTCAAACTCTGTACCCAACCGCGCCAATGCCGATATCAACGGCGACGGCTTCATCGACAAAGCCGATGCGCAGGGGATACTCAACATCATCAGACAAGACAAGGTTTTCAATACGTACAGCAAGACAGCTACTCGGAGGACAAACGCCTATGCCAACTATCAGCTGACTAAACGCTACGGCAATGAATGGGTCGACGCCGGCGACAACGTCACTGTTCTTCAGGAATATGAAAACGCTTTGCTCGTTCGTTATCCGACACGAAACGGCACAAAAGATCGCTGGGTCAACAAGAACGAAATTTTTAGCGGTGGCGACTCGCTCAACGTCCCCGCAAATTTGCAAAGCCTTATCAACACCTACAACAACAAGACGTGGAAAGATCACACTTACCTTGCCAACGTCAAGCAGTGCAAAGAATTCGCATCGTTCATCTTCAATAAGCTCTACGGCGTCGGCTATATCGGCGGCGGCTCCGTGACGAGCAACGCGAAAAATTATTTGATCAACCTTGCCAATCCCAACCGCGTCGCTCTGCGCGGCTACCGAACGAATTTGACGGCGCAATCTGCCCGCGAGCTGTTCCAAAGTGCTCAGCCCGGCGACTTCGTGCAGATTCGGCGTCGTCACGGCGGTCCGCACTCCGGAATTTTCGTCAACCGCACCGGCGACGGAATCATCCTCTTCGAGGCGAATGCCGACGGCAAAAATTCCATCCGCACGAACACATATTCTTACAGCGACCTCGCCAACAAGAACTTCGCCATGTCGCTTTACTGCGCTAAATAATTTTTATTTAGATAAAAAATTTTTCGGAAGGGATCGATGCCTATGCTTGCGTGAAGTCCGCCTCGAACGTCTCGAAAATTTTTTGGAAAGGAAGTGTTAAACATGCTGAAAAAATTTTTCGCGCTGGCGGTGATGCTTGCGGCGATGCTCGTCTCGTCCGCAACGTTCGCGGCAAACATCGCTTATCCCGCCGACGGTATCTACTCCATTCAGCCGAAATGTGCGCCCGACAAAGAGTTGTCCGTTCAAAATCACGCCTCGAATTGGGGAGCAAACGTCATCATCGACAACATCAACCCGAATTGGCGTAAATGGAAAATCCAACGCATTCCCGGAACACATGTTTATTCGATAATCGCCGTGCACTCCAATCTTGCGCTCGACGTCGCCAACGCTCAAGCCGCCAATGGCGTCAATGTAGCCACGTGGCCGTTTCTTGAAGGCAAGCAGAATCAGTTTGCATTTTTCGATGTCGGCGGCGGCTACTATGTCATCAAAGTCAATCTCAATGGGGATTTTATGCTTGATGTTGCGGGCGGCGAAAATCGTGCTGGGGCAAATGTTCACAGTTGGAGCTTTAACAATACCCCCGCGCAACTTTGGAAGCTCGTTCCCGTGCAAAGATTATCGGCGTTCCAATCTTTCAACAGAACTGCCACTCAAACTGTCAATGCTTATGTTATGCCCGACTTGAGCTCACGCAGCGGCAATGAGCGCGTCGACCGTGGCGACAACGTCACCGTCCTGCGCGAAGAGGGCAACGCTTACCTCGTGCGTTATCCCGTCAGCGGCGGTACGAAGACTCGCTGGGTCAACAAGAACGAAATCTTCGGCCCCGGCGGAGTAACTGTTAATCTCAATGTTCCTCTGTTAAAACAAACTAATTCCGCTTGGGCTAATAAAAAAATTAACACCAATACTATTGGAAACGTAGGTTGTACAATAACTTCCTTAGCAATGAAGTATAACTATCACAACAACGCAAATATTACACCCGTCGATGTTGTTAGCAGGTTAAAATCAAACAACGGTTTGACTGGTAACGCTATAGTCTACGCAGGTGTAAAAAGGGCTTTCGGATACAACAATTACATAGTCGATAACAAACCATCACTTAATAATGCTTGGATGAAAAGAATTTACGAACAATTAAAATCTGGAAATCCTGTTATTATCGGAGCATATAAAACGAGTACATGGCAGCATTGGGTAATTGTCAAAGGTTATACTGGCAATTCCACGACAAATTTCAATGTAGCTGACTTCCAGATTAACGATCCTCAAAATAACTTCTCAAATCTTCAGCAGTTCATAAATAAGTACAGCATGGGATTAAGAGGGATAATTTATTAATTGAGGAGCTCAAAATGAAACATTTCAACACGAAAAAATTGCTGACGGCTCTAACTCTCAGTGGAGTGATTGTCTTCGCGGGTACGACACCTGCGGCTCAAGCGACAGTCGAAATTTCCGCCGTAGTGAAAATGCAAGCCAAGGTCGTCAACTGGACCAAGGGCGCACAGTCCGACATAGTCGCGGTCGGCATCGGTCGTCCCGATTCACGCGGGCTCGCCCTTGCACGCGAAGCCGCCATCATGTCCGCGCAAAGAACACTGGTCGGCATAATCCAAGGTCTGCAAATCGACTCTGATACAACAATGGAAGAGTTGCTGATTGGGCGTGATCATGTCAATCGAAAGATAGCCGGCATACTTCGGGGCGCGCAGATAGTCGAGGAAGACGACACGTCGGACGGCGGCTACTACGTGATGATGCGCGTTCCGCTTTACGGTAAAGACAGTATCGCCGCCGCCATCGTGCCGGAGATCGCGCCGAAAAAGCCCGAACCTTTCGCAACGGTGACGCAGACCGAACTTGCCCCTACCGAAGTTCAGTCGTTGCAGACGATCACTTACACCGGCGTCGTCGTCGATACGTCGGGGCTCGGGCTCGACGAGACATTCTCGCCCGTCATTTACGACACGAACGGCCGCGCAGTCTACGGCATAGAAAATCTTCAGCCCGACGCGATAATTTCGATGGGCATGGTCAGCTACAGCAACTCGATCGATGATCAGATCTCCCGCGACCGCGCCGGCAACAATCCGCTCGTCGTCAAGGCTGTGGAGATTCGCGGCGGACAAAACTCCGTCAACAGAGTCAACGCCGTCGTCTCCGTCGAAGACGCCGACAGAATTTTAATGGCGAACCAAAGTTCCCACATGCTCGAACGTTGCGCGGTTGTCTTCGTTAAATGACAGTCGCCGCGCAGCTGTTCATAAAAAATTTTTTGGAGGTATTTAATCGTGAAACTGAAAACCAAAAAGCTCGACGCAAGTGTCGCTCGGCGAATAGCCGCGTCACTTGTCGCAGGCAGTCTCGTCTTTTGCACGGGCTCCTTCGCTTTCGCCGCAGACAAAACCGTCACGCCCGACAACTACGAAGGCGGAGATATTTATACTGTCTACTCGAATTCAGATGGCGACGAAAAATCAGATAATACATTGAACGTCAACAGTGTTGATACAGGTGGTCAACGTGTCGGCGGCGGCGAAGGAGATAACGGTAACGCTGACCGAAATGAAGTCACTGTGCGTGATGTTACGAGTATTGGCTATTTGCACGGCGGCTATCCTTATTCCGGAAACGGAAGCGCAAGTTACAACAAATTGTGGATTTACAACAGCATAATGCAACATATTCACGGCGGACATACCGATTTTGGCGTTGCCAACTACAACAAAGTTTATTTCTATTCGGGCGACGTTAAAGAGCTCACGGGCGCAGGCTACGCTAATTCAGGTGAAGCAAATTTCAATGAGCTGTATGTTTTCGGCGGCACACTCAACAAATTAACGCAGGGCGGCTACGTCCTCGGCAGCGGCTACGCCAACGGCAACGTCGTCAATGTTTACGGCGGTACCATTACAGGAAGTCTTCAAGGTGGTTACGTCGAAGGTTCAGAGATCGGAAGAGCGTCGTGTAGG
>CAMZDU010000146.1 GCA_947305445.1 uncultured Selenomonadales bacterium | reverse complement strand
GAGCCGGAAGCTTTTTGCTCTTCGCGGGATTGTCCGGACCATTCGACGGCAAAACCGGTCGGCGCGACTTCATAAACGACATTTGTTAAGGCAGTCATCGCTTGCCCCGAAGAATAACCGCTTGCGGGTTGAGCTTGAACCAAAACGGAGCGTTTCCCGTTAAAACGAGTGACTTGCGTCGTTCCGGTGTTGAGTTTGTAGCTGATTAAGGTATCGAGCGGAACAAATTGCCCGTTTGAACCTCTTACGAACATAAATTTCAACATGTCGACTTCGCCGCGAAAATAAACGTCCGATTGCATGACAACTTTATAAGTTCTGCCGAATCTGTCGTAGTCATCAACGGGCATGCCGCCGAAATTAACTTGCAACGCGGCATAAACGTCAGCAAGATTTACGCCGAGCATTTCAATTTTCTTTTGGTCGAGTTCGTATTTATAGCTGGGCGAAGTTACGCTGAAAGTTGTTGAAACGCCTTCCAATTCGGGGCGAGAATTAGCCGCTTGAACAATTTTATCGGTAATATCGGATAAATCGCTGTCAGAATGGCTTTCCAAGTCGATAAGTTGCATAGTCAAGCCGCCGACTTGCCCTAAACCAGGCAATGAAGGCGGATTAAAGCCCGCGACGAATCCTTCAGGAGCAATTCCATTGCCAACCATGAAAACATTGTAAATCGCGGCAGTTACCGACTTTTCAAAGTCTTTTCTTTCCGCCCAATTATACATACTTACGAACAAAGTAGCCGAAGAAGACTTCGCGCCGCTCGAAAGTATATCGTTTCCCGCAACCGAGATGACATCTTTGACGCCGGGAACGTTTTCGCGAATGGCGGCGGCAACTTTATCTGTCGTCATTGAAGTTCTATTGAGCGAAGTTCCTTCGGGAAGCATAACTGCGGCGACAAAATAACCTTGATCTTCGTCGGGAACGAAAGTTGACGGCAAAATCTTAAATAAAAGCCCCGTTAAGCCGCAAACAATCAACATAAAAACGACAGCGAGTTTTGTACCGGAAATAACCTTCGCGACAATGCCAACGTAAGAATTTTTCGTGCGCTCGAACCAATTATTGAACGCGTCAAAAAATTTGCTGAAGAAATTTTTCTTTCCGTGCTCGTGCGGCTTTAAAATCATCGCGCAAAGTGCCGGAGTCAAAGTCAGCGCGACAAAAGCTGATAAACCCATTGAAACTGCGATTGTCAGCGCGAATTGACGATATAAAATGCCCGTCATGCCGCCGAGAAACGCTATCGGGATAAACACCGCCGACAAAACGAACGCAATCGCCACGACCGGTCCTTGAACTTCCGCCATTGCGACTTCAGTTGCCTCGACGGGATTTAAACCGCGTTCCATGTGCTGTTCGACGTTTTCTATAACGACAATCGCGTCGTCGACGACCAAACCGATTGCCAAAACCATTGCAAACAGCGTTAAAGTGTTGATCGTGAAGCCTAGAACCGTAAAAGCCGCGAAAGTTCCCAAAAGTGAGACGGGAACAGCCAAAAGCGGGATAATTGTCGCTCGAAAACTCTGCAGGAAGATAAAAATAACCAGCACGACGAGAACTAACGCCTCAAAAAACGTGTGCGCGACTTCTTCAATGGACGCGGAGATAAATTCCGTGCTGTCGAGAACTTGGCCGTATTTAATTCCTTCGGGAAGATTTTTTTCAGTAGCTTTGAGTATTTGTTTAACTTCGCCGATAGTTTCGAGGGCATTTGCGTCACTCGTCAAGTTGATTATGAACGGCACGCAAGTATAACCGTTGAATTTGCCTATGTAAGTGTTAGTTTGTTGTCCGATTTCAACGCGAGCGACATCTTTTAGGAGCACAAACGCGCCTGCGTCGCCCGTTTTCAAAATAATGTTCTCGAATTGCTCCGGAGTTTCCAATCTGCCTTGAATTTGTCCGGTATATTCCTTTTCTTGACCTTGAGCGACGGGCAATTTGCCGATTGAACCTGCCGCCGCCTGTGCATTTTGAGTTTTAATTGCGTTTTGAACGTCGGCGACAGTCAAGCCGAAGTTTGCGAGCTTTTCGGGGTTAATCCACACGCGCAAAGCATAATCCGCGCTCAAAATCTGAACTTTGCCGACGCCCTTAACACGTTTTAAATCGTCAGCAATGTAAATATCGGCGTAATTCTTTATAAAAGCCGTATCGTAAAGCCCGTTGTCGCAGTAAAAAGCAAAAATCATTGCCATATCCTGCGAAGACTTGGAAGTCGTTACGCCGGAGGCAATGACAGTTTCGGGCAAGCTTGAATTAGCCGACGCGACATTATTTTGAACTTTAACGGAGTCCATATCGCCATCGGTGCCGACTTCAAAGAAAACATCAAGTGAATAACTGCCGTCGTCGTTAGAATTTGACGTCATGTAGTCCATGCCTTGCGTCCCGTTGACGCGATTTTCAATAACCTGCGCGACAGCTTGATTAACGACGGTGGCATTTGCGCCGGAATAATCTGCAGTAACATTGATTGTCGGCGGCGAAATATTTGGTCCCGCAATTATTCCGATAAGACTGATTATAATCGCTATGACGATTGCGAAAACCGGTCGGTGAATAAAAAACTTTGCCACGATTTATCCACCTCACTTATTTGCGTTTTTTTCTGCGTCAAATATCTTTTCACTCGGCGAAAATGAAAAATCCATATCCTTTGCAGTCACTTGCGTCACTTCCAAAGGCATTCCGTCGCGCAAATTCGTCAAACCTTCGACGATAACCCAATCATCAGCTTTCAAGCCGCTTTTTACGACGTAATACGAGCCGATTTTTTCTCCGAGCTGAATTTTTCGGACGGCAGATTTGTTATCGGATTGAGCAACGATAACCAAGGTTTCGCCCAAAAGTTGTTGAAGAGCGCGTTCGGGAACCAATAGTGCGTTTGGAATTTTCAAGCCTTCAATTTCGACGCGAGCGTACATTCCTGGAACAAGTAAAGCTTCGGGATTTTTAAAAATCGTGCGAATTATCAACGTACCGGTCTCATTTCCCAACGTTCGGTCATATTCGGCAAATTCTCCGTGATAAGGATAGATTGAACCGTCCGCGAGCGTCAGAGAAATTTTAAAACTTGAATTGGGGCGTTCTTCTTCCCGCGAAAGCCGTAAATATTCTTGTTCCGAAACGGCAAATTGCACATACACAGGGTCAACCACGCCGATTGTCGCCAGCGAAGTGCTTCCGGCTGTTGAAAGAGTGCCGACGGTGACATCATCAATACCAAGTCTGCCGCTCATCGGCGCGTAAACAATCGTATCCGCCAAATCGTCCTTTGCTTTCTGCAACAAAGCCTCATTTGCGGCAACTTCTGCTTCTTGAGACTTAACCGCAATGCGTTGGTCTGTAAGTGTCTGCTCGGAGACTGCATTTGCTTGCCAAAGTTCTTCGTCGCGTTGAAGGTCGACACGTTCTTTGGCCAAAGCTGTTTTAGACTTCGCAAGATTTGCTTCAGCCTGCAAAACTGCCGATTGATATTGCCTGTCGTCGATTTTGAACAGTGCTTGCCCTTCTACGACGTCTTGACCGCCCTTAACGTATTTTTCTACTACCGAACCGCTAACTTTTGATTGAACTGTAATTTCGTCGCGGTCGATAACTTGCCCGCTATAAGAAAAAGTAATCGGCGCGTCGGTTGTCAAAACTTTCATCGCCTTTACTCTTGTCGGATAGTCCTCTAAAGCCAGCTCCTCAGTGTCTTCGCCGCCGCAACCCGTCATAAGCAACGTCGCCGTTAAAATTATTGCCGGAAATATTTTCATGTTAACTTTCCTCTCGTTTTTGAAAACTTAATTTAGCGTTCGATATGGAGAAATTCTCGCGCCTTTAAACGATAATTCGACCGCCAAGCCTTTTTTATCGAGTTGATAGACCCAAACGCCGTTTGCAATAATGGTAGCGTCTGAAAAAGTGTCACCGCTCACGCCGTCTGAAGCCTGCGCTGATATTTCCGTTCCAAATTTGATATTTCCCGAAATAAATTTGTCCCATGATTCCTTATTGAGGATAACGAAAAGCAAATCGTATTCCTTCGCACCGAAATTTACACCGACGCTAACTTCCTTCATCTTCATGTAAACTCTTTCGCCCGTTTCATTGTTTACGGCTACTCCGCGCCCGTGATCGTCGCCCAAAAAGCCCCATTTGACACTGGAAGCACTTATCGTACAGTATCCGTAAACTTTTTGCATTGCACGTTTTGATGACGGATATTTTTGATACATGCGCTCCAAAACTTGTTGGCTCATTTCGTTGAGTTTGGCGCGAGTCTGTTCGGGCGTTTGTTTTGCCGCTAATACCGTGCTCGCAGTCATTAAAACCAGCGCGAACAAAATCAGTTGTACAAAAATCTTCTTCATAAAAGACCACTCCAAAATTTTAGGAAATTGAACCCCCCACCGCCAGGCGGGAGATTCATGAG
>CAMZDU010000145.1 GCA_947305445.1 uncultured Selenomonadales bacterium | reverse complement strand
GAGATTATCTTGCCGAGAGTTAAAACCGGCGTCACGGCTCACAGACGCCATAAAAAAATCCTCAAGCTCGCCAAAGGTTACCGCGGCGCGAGGAGCAAACAGTTCAAAAAAGCTAACGAATCCGTCCTGAAGGCGGGGCAATACGCCCACCGCGACCGTCGCGTGAAAAAGCGCGAATTTCGTCGCCTGTGGATTGCTCGTATTAACGCGGCGGCTCGTATCAACGGCATTTCCTACAGCAAACTTATCTGCGGGCTTACTAAGGCCGGTGTCGCCGTCGACCGCAAGATGATGGCCGAGCTTGCCGTCAACGACGCGGCGGCCTTTGAAAAACTCGTCGCCATCGCCAAAGAAAATATCTGACACGTCACGCAAAAAATCAAGGCGTCCGAAAAATCTTCGGGCGTCTTTTTCGTTGCTGTGATATAATGGCGGACAAAAGGAAGAATTGCAGTGAGAACGGATTTGATTTTTTTCAACAATGCCGTCGAAAGTTGGGACAGTTTTTTTGACATAGCGTTTGTAGTGGCGATATAAAATATCGGCAAAGAATTGATACGTTGTACGGAGTGAACTAACAGCGTCGGAAAGCTCGAAGACACAAACGTGAACTACTCGCCGCCTGTAGAGGCGTGGGAATTCTCGCGCTATTTGGTAAAAAAAATAAGCGACCGAAATTTCATCGGTCGCTTTTGAATTTCAACGCCAAAGATTTTCCAACTGACGCTTAATCGCCGCCTCCGCGCCCTGAGTTGTCGGCTCGTAGTAGCGTGCGGAAATTTTTTTGTCGGGCAAATATTGCTGTCGGACAAAATGATTGTCGAAGTCGTGCGGATATTTGTAGCCGACGCCGTGCCCGAAAGTCTTCGCGCCTTTGTAGCTCGTGTCGCGCAAATGGTTGGGAACTTCGTCGTCGGAAGTCTTAACGTCGGCAAGGGCACGCTCAATCGCCAAATACGCCGCATTGCTTTTCGGTGCGCCCGCGATATACGTGACGGCTTGCGCCAAAATAATCCGCGCCTCCGGCAAGCCAACGAATTGCACCGCTTGCGCCGCCGCGTTCGCCAAAATCAAAGCTTGCGGGTCGGCGTTGCCAACGTCTTCGGCCGCGCAGATGACAATTCGCCGCGCAATGAAATTTAAATCTTCGCCGCCGTCAATCATCTTCGCCAAGTAAAAAATTGCCGCGTCCGCGTCCGAGCCGCGCATGCTCTTTATAAACGCGCTGGCCGTGTCGTAGTGAACGTCGCCGCCTTTGTCGTAGCGACGAATTTTTTCGCCGAGCAGTTCGCGCAAAGTCTCGACGGAAATTTTTTCGGTGAACGCCGCTTGCTCCAACAGGTTCAAAGCCATGCGGGCATCACCGTCCGCGAAGTCGGCGATTATGTCGAGCGCACGTTCCTCCGCCGAAAAATTTTCAGCGTCGACGGCGCGGAGCAAAATTTTTTTTATGTCGGCAACCGTGAGCTTCGACAGGCGGACAATTTTCATGCGACTAAGGAGCGCGGCGTTGACTTCAAAGAACGGATTCTCGGTAGTCGCGCCAATCAGAGTGATTCGCCCGTCCTCGACATACGGTAGCAGAAAATCTTGCTGGCCTTTGTTGAAGCGGTGAATCTCGTCAATAAATAAAATTGTGCGCTTGCGATAGAACTTGCGACGCTCTTCGGCCTCCTTGACGATGCCGCGCAGTTCGCCGATTCCCGACAGTGCCGCGTTAATTTTCACGAAGTTGGCGTCAGTCGTATTGGCGATGATTTTTGCAAGCGTGGTCTTGCCGGTGCCGGGCGGCCCGAAAAAAATCAGCGACGGGGTTTGACCTTCAGCTATCATCTTGCCGAGTGCACCGCGCAAAATTTCCATTTGACCTGCGAAATCTCGCAAAGTCTGCGGCCGCATTCGTTCGGCCAGCGGCAAAAATTTTCTGTCGTCGTTAACATTGCTGAACAAATCCATAAGAACTGCTCCTCAAAAATTTTATTTTTTGTCACATATCTATTGTAATCCTACAGAGAGATTCAGGAAACCTTGACGCCCGCCGAGAAGCCGTTAAGCCTTCGGGCTATTTTTTTTTTGCGAAGTCGTCGCCGCAATGTTTAATCCACAATCGCAGAGGCCGCCGCCAAAATTCCGATTGCCGCGTGCTCGAATGTCAATCCGCCCTGCAGATACACCGCGAACGGCTTGCGCAACGGCCCGTCCGCAGAAAGTTCAATCGACGCACCCTGGACGAATGTACCCGCCGCCATGATGACTTGATCTTCATAGCCGGGCATGTCCCACGGTTCCGGCGCGGCGAACGAGTCCACCGGCGAAAAATTTTGTATTGCTCGACAGAATTTTATCAGCCGCTGAGCCGTGCCGAGTTCAATCGCTTGAATTATGTCGCCGCGAATTTCGTCGGGCAACGGTGAAGTTTTATAGCCGAGCCGCGAAAAAATTCCCGCCGCGAAGATTGCGCCCTTGAGTGCTTGCGCGGTGACGTGCGGAGCCAAAAATAATCCTTGGTACAACAGACGCGGCGTACCCAAGCTTGCGCCGAGTTCGCCGCCCATGCCTGGTGCCGTCAGCCGATAAGACGCCGCCTCTACCAAATCGCGCTTGCCGACGATGTAGCCGCCCGTCGGTGCAAGTCCGCCGCCGATATTTTTTATCAAACTGCCCGCCGCCAAATCCGCACCAACTTCCACAGGTTCACGCGTCTCGACGAATTCGCCGTAGCAGTTGTCGACAAGCGTCAGGCAATTCGGATTGGCAAGCTTAATCGCCGCGCAAATTTTTTCAATATCGGAAATGGTTAAAGGCTTGCGCATGGAGTAACCCCGCGAACGCTGAATCAGTGCCAGCCGAGTTTTCGGCGTGACAAAATTTTTTATCGCGGCGAGGTCGACTTTGCCGTCAATCAGCGGCAATTCGCGGTAATCGACGCCGAATTCCTTCAACGAACCGCAAGCGGCGTGCGCGTGTCCGATAACCGTCTGTAATGTGTCGTAGAGCGCACCCGTCACGGAGATAAGCTCGTCGCCCGGTCTCAGTGTGCCGAACAGCGCGGTAGCGATTGCGTGCGTGCCGGAGACAAATTGCGTGCGCACGAGAGCCGCCTCCGCACGGAAAATTTCGGCGAAGAGCGCGTCGAGTTTTTCGCGGCCGATGTCGCCGTAAGCATAACCGGTGGACGTTTTGAAATGCGCGTCGGAAATTTTTAACCGGCGCATGGCCTCCAAGACTTTAAGCGTATTGTGCTCGGAATTTTCTTCGACGCTACGAAAATTATCAGCGACTTCGTTAAGCACGACACGTTTCAAATCAAAAATTTCATTACTCATTTAAATTCCTCGTTACAAATTGCCGAAGCTAAATCACAATTACTAATTCCACATTCCAAATTAAACAAAAGTCCCGACCGCAGTCGAGACTTTTATTTTGTAGGTTTGAATTGTACAACGAGCCTCGCGGGTTCGTTCGAGTCACGTTGTGTTGAAATTGCCGCGGGAGGAGTTAGCCGCCGGGATTCGGGGAAAATCTTCGGCGGAATTCTCAACCCGAAAAGTTACGTTGTCGGGGATTAATCGCTCAGCTCCAAGATTGGGTGCTTCTGTTTGCGGTGACGGTAGAGAAGGATCCGTCGCCGTTGCTGAACGCGAATTTGGTTTCTTCTTGGTCGCCATTGACAGTCAAGCTGCCGCCGTTCTTAAGTTTAATCGTGACGGTGTCGTCGCCGATGCCTCTGGTATCGGTGGCATCCATTGCGTCGAAGTCGATATCGTCAAACGTGACGTCCGCGAGGTAGATGAAGTCTTCGTCTTCGTCGTAGTTGTTGATAACGTCGGCATTTGCATTAGCAACATCTGCGCCGCCGTTGACCATTGCGCGGGAGTTCTGGTAGTAGACGAAGTAATCGGTGCCGTCGCCGCCGGTGAGGACGTTGTCGCCCGCGCCGCCCCACAGATACGTGGTGGAGCCTTCGCCGCCGCCGATGATGGTGTTGTCGTTCGCGTCGCCGGCCAAAGTCATTCTGGTGTCTTCGGCATCACTTGCATCGACAACGCCTATGCCGCGATAGAATTTATACTGACCGTAGTTGTCTTCACGGCCGTCAAGGCAAATCTGCAGGTCGTTCTTGGTGTCGTCGCCGACAACGAGAGTGTCGGTCGCTTTGCCGGCCGCACCGATATAAGCGTTGGCTTCGTCGGTATACTCAAACTCGTTTCCGCCGTCAGAGTAGCCGATTTCTGCGCGAATCTCTTCGTTATCGCCGATTTGCAGACGATACAGATTGTCGGCGGAAGTGTCAACGCCGTCGTCTTCATAAAGAACAACGTCGTCTTTGTCGTTCATGCTGATAACGATACGATCGCCCGTGAGGGTTTCGCCAAGCCAGTCTTCGTACGTGTAAGTAGCAACGTGCAGATCGGAGAAGCTTTCGATCTTGATAAGGTCGCTCTGCTGTTTCTGCGTATCCACATCGAGACCCT
>CAMZDU010000144.1 GCA_947305445.1 uncultured Selenomonadales bacterium | reverse complement strand
TAACAAAAAATTTTTCCAAAAGTTATTGCCTGCAAAAAACGATTATGCTATATTAGGCGGCAGTTATCGGCAGGTTGAGGATTTTTTATTTGCCGAAACCGATCAGACAGGTGGTAATCAATGGAAGTTATCTTGTCGGGGTGTTTGGGTTTTTGCTATGGCGTCAAACGGGCGATTAAAATTGCCGAAGAGCACGCGGATGGAAAAAGTTGCACACTCGGCCCCATAATCCATAATCCGCAGATGGTCAAACGATTGCAAGCCGAAGGCATCGGCATGGTCGAAGATTTGACGGCGATGGAGGAGGGCACGATAATAATTCGCTCGCACGGCGTCGGTCCGCAAGTTTACGAACAGGCAAAAGCACGCGGCTTGAATCTGGTCGACGCAACTTGTCCGCATGTAAAAAAAGCACAGCTTTCCGCCAAAGAATTATCCGAGGAAGGACGACAGGTCTTAATTGTCGGTGAAAAAAATCATCCGGAAGTAAAAAGTATCTTCGAGTGGTCAAACAAACGAGCAATCATTCTTGAAACAGAGGCCGACGCACGAAACTTCGCGCCCTGCTCAAAGCTCGGAATAGTTTCTCAAACAACGGTGAGCGGCGAAAATTTTGTAAAAATTGTGGCGCACCTGCTCGGAAAGTCAAACGATATCAAAATTCTCAGAACTATATGCACGGCAACGGATCAACGACAAACTGCGGCACTTGACCTGGCGTCCAAAGTCGACGTCATGATTGTCATCGGCGGCCGCAACAGCGCAAATACCACGCGCCTAGCGCAACTGTGCGAAAAAAAATGCACCACTTACCACATAGAAACTGCTCAGGAACTTTCACCTGAATGGTTAGAAAACGCCAACAAAGTTGGTATCACAGCCGGTGCCTCAACGCCGGACTGGATTATCGGGGAGGTTTATATAAAGTGTCAGAGGATTTGAAGAACATGGAAGACATGGGTAATTGGCTTGACGAGTCGGAGGGTTTCAAAGAAATTCGTGAACACGAAGTAGTCGAAGGCACCGTCGTCCTGGTCAATCGCGACGAAGCCTACGTCGACATAGGTTACAAGCAGGAGATTGCCATACCGAAAAAGGAGCTCGCTTACCCCGAGCCCGATTCGGCTGAAGACGTCGTCAAAACCGGCGACAAAATTCGCGTCTACATTCAGTCTCTCGGCGGTGAAAACGGCGGCGTCCTTTCCAAAATCAAAGCCGATGCCGAAGTCGTCTGGGACGAATTGCGTGCCCTCAAAGCGCACAACGAAGAGCCTGACGTTACAGATTTGCAGACAGTCGACGCCCACATCAACAACGTCGTCAAGGGCGGACTCACTGCCACGGTCAACGGCCTACGCGGCTTCATTCCCGCCTCGCAAATGGAATTGCACTTCGTCAAAGATTTGAGCGGCTATATCGGCCAGACCGTCAAAGCTTTGCCGATTGAAATCGAATCGCACAAACGCCGTCTCGTGCTCAGCCGTCGTCAGCTTTTGGAGCACGAGCGCGAACTTAAACAGCAGGAAGTTTTCAGCACGTTGCACGAAGGCGACATTCTCAAAGGCACCGTCAAACGTCTCGTCGATTACGGCGCGTTCATTGACATTGGCGGCGTCGACGGCTTGGCACATATTTCCGACCTGTCATGGGAACGCGTCAGCCATCCTTCCGACGTTCTCAAAGTCGGGCAAGAAGTCGACGTTTACGTTAAAAACGTTGACCCCGAAGCGCATAGAATTTCCCTTTCCGTCAAACAAACTCAGCGTGACCCGTGGCTCGACCGTGCCGAAGGTTATCGCGAAGGCGAATTCATCGAAGGCAAAATCGTCAAGCTTGCAAAGTTCGGCGCGTTCATGGAAATTGAACCCGGCTTCGACGGCCTGATTCCCATGGGCGAACTCAGCGACCGCCGTATCGAGAACGCGGACGAGGCAGTTGCCGTCGGTGATATTGTCAAGGTTAAAATCCTGCGCATCGATCTCAAGCGTAAACGTATTTCGCTGTCGATTAATCGTGCCCGCCGCGAAGGTGCCAACGCCAGCTTCAGACGTTATCAGCCCGCAGTCGAGGCCGAAACCGAAGTCACCGAAACCGTCGAGGAATAATCGCTTGCTTCAAAGACTCCCGAAAATTTAACAGAGCGAGCAAAGTTCGGTTGCTCGCTCTTTAGTTTTATCCGTATAAATTTTTTTAAGATGTCACGACGCGTCGACGAGTTTAGCGGCAAGTTTTGCGTTAAGTCGAGCCGCATCACCGAGTTCGTGAAATAATTTGTCGTCGCGAAAAATTTTCGGCGAGAGAATTTTTTTCAGCGTCTCGTCGAAAATTTTTTGAGCCGTCACGTCGCGAAGGTCGCCTAAAGGCTTTTCGCCGACCGAGGAGAGAAATCTTTCAATCTTTGGGTCGTAAGAGATGCCGAGCATCGGCACGTTCATAACGCCCGCGAAAATCAGCGCGTGAAGTCTGACGCCGATTAAAACGTCCATGCAACCAACGAGACTCAAAATTTCCCGCGTGGTGAATTCTTCGTCGAGCACGGAAAAATTTTTTTTCATGAGTGTGACGACGGAGTTTGCGGCGCGAATGTCTTCGGGAAATTTCATCGGTATGAAAATAATTTTTGCGCCGGTCTCCTCGACAAGACGATTGAGGGCGTCGGCCAGCTCGTGGCGGAAATTTTCCCAGTCGTTCCAATGACGAATTGCCACGCCGATAAATTTTCCTTCGCGGGCAATCGAATGACGTGCCAAAATTTTTTCACCCAAGTCGAGCGGCGCGGGCTTCATGGCCAACACGGGATCTGCCGTACAAAAAATTTTCGGACGCGTAATTTTAAGTCGTGACAATTCTTCCAGCGAGCCGCGGTCGCGCACGGTGATAAGGTCGACGCTGTTGACGATAAAATTCATCAGCTTGTGTGCGAATACACCGCGAATGGGTCCGATACCCTGGGCATAGAGCATGACTTTGCGGCCGAGTGCGAGCGCGAAAAAAATTATCGCCAGATAATAGTAAAGACTGCGGCCGCTCGTCACGTTTTGAAGAAGTGAGCCGCCGCCGCTTATCAGCAAGTCCGCCGCACGAATTTTTTTTATGATTGTCCAAATGTCCGGCCGCGGCACTGCCTCGACGTTATGGCGTCTTTTGGTGTATTCGGGGTCGATTGAGATGACCGTCACATTCAAGTTGGGAATTTCTTCGCGCAATACTTCGAGCATCGCCGCGAGCATCGCTTCGTCGCCGCCGTTCTTCGAGCCGTAATAGCCGGAAATTACAATTTTCATAGCCACCTCGGAAATTGTCACTTGCTAAAGATTTTATGTGTTTATTCTGCCCGCACGGCAATTCCCCTGCCAAAAAAGCTGTAACCTGTCAGCTTTTGGGTTGCGCAGAAAAATTTTGCGTGATAAAATTCCCGCACCAACTTACAGAAGGTGATTCACATGAAAAAATTTTTGATGACAATTTTGCTGACGACGGCAATAATTTTCAGCGGTTGCGGCTCCGATACGGCAACCTTTAACGAGCGCATGTCCGGAGCGCAGGCGTCGCCCGTGGCCGAAAAAATTCCCGAATTCCTCGCCAAGACGATTGACGGCGACCCCGTGACGCAAGAAATTTTCGCGGCGAAGAAAATTACCGTCGTGAACATTTGGGGAACTTTTTGCCCGCCGTGCATAGCCGAAATGCCCGAACTCGGAGAAATGGCGCGTAATCTTCCCGACGATGTGCAAATTATCGGACTCGTGTGCGACGCCTCCGAAAAATCCGCACAAATTCAAAAGGCTCAGCAAATCGTTCAACAGAGCGGAGCAAATTTCGTGAACATTATCCCTGACGACCGGCTGATTAAATTTATTGAGCACGTCGAGGCGGTGCCCACGACGATTTTTGTCAACAGCAAGGGCGAAGTCGTCGGCAAGGCGATTATCGGCGCGAACGTCAAAGGTTACCGCGATGAACTCGAAAAACTTCTTCAGTAGGCTGATAATTTTTTCGGCAAGTGCGCTGATGATTTGGTTAGGCCTGACGCACGGTGAACCTGCCGTAATCTTCGCCAAGGCGACGCGTGTCTGTCTGGCGTGCATAGGTCTTGGCGGATGAAAAATTTTCGACGACTGATTCAGCTGGCGGCGACGCTTATGACGAATCCGTACGCGGCAAATTTTTTGAGCGGCAGACTTTATCGCGGCGAGCTGAAATATTTCTGCGCACCGGGGCTGAATTGCTGGTCGTGTCCCGCGGCGGTCTTTAGCTGTCCGATTGGCGCAATGCAAGCAGTCGGCGGCGCGGGCGGCAAGTTCGGATTTTACGCGGCGGGCTTCGTGATTTTAATCGGTCTTCTGCTCGGACGGGCAGTCTGCGGATTTTTATGCCCATTCGGTTTGTTGCAGGAGCTGTTGAATAAAATTCCCTCGCCGAAAATTTTACTGCCGCGCAAATTAACTCGCGTGAAATATTTTCTGCTGGTCGTGTTCGTGCTGATAT
>CAMZDU010000143.1 GCA_947305445.1 uncultured Selenomonadales bacterium | reverse complement strand
TGCCCGTAATCAAAATTTTCAAGTCAAGTCACCTCCTGCAATGAGTTGTAGCCGCTCATGAAACTTTGATCGCTCCAAAGATAGTCCCACTCGCCGAAACGCCCGCAGGAAATAATTCCGTGCTCAGCCACTTCGCGGAGGACAATCGCGCGATTTTCCTCCATGCCATTGTAAAAAATTACGTTCGCAAATTCGACGTGCCGACAATCCAAAATGTCAATGTCGGAAAATTTAGCCACGCCGATTCTTTCCATGCCGTCAATAGTTTTGAAAATCAGCTCGTCGTCGGTGAACTTCAGCGGAAATTCGCGGCTGTAATAAATTTCAAACTGTAGAGAGCTACAATTTTGCGGCGCGTTGTCCGGAGACTTTCGGCTTGGCGAATGGACGCGAGCAAACGGAATGTCCTCGTCGTAAACGTAAAACCAGTTCGTCGGGAAGTCGAACTTTTTTTTGTAGCCGACGGAGATTAACGCCATGGAAGTTGTCTGCAGTTGGTCGGCGGCGGCAAGAACTTCTTCGTCGTCGGTAATCATTTTGGCCAGGTGCGGCAACGGCATCGTGCTGATTAATTTTTCGTAGCGGCAGCTCTCACCGTTGGCGAAGATTAAAATTTTTTCCGCAGTGTCAATCGCCGTGACCATGTACCCGCAACGAATGTCGAGCGAGACGGCAATCTCTGCGACAAAATTTTTGTAGCCGCCCGTTATCGGATAATTCATGACCTTGGTATAGTAAACGTTGTCAGGCTCGGTAGCGTCAGGAAACGCGCCGACCAAAACCTCTTCAAGCGACGCCTGATGAAGTCGTCCGCCGCACCAGTTGCAGTTCAGATTTTCGGCGTCGGTGCCCCAATATTTGCGCGTGTAACGAGCGGGATATTTTTCCGCGAAGTACTCGCCGAATTGAATTGTCAGCCAGTGCCAATAATTTTCCGCACCGGCGTCGGGAATGTTTTCGCGGTTAATGAAACTTTCAATCACGCGGATTCGCTCCTCAACGGGCAGTTCGCGCAGATTGTTTTGCACGGGGTGGCGCACCCAATAGCCGTCGGCATAATTTCGCGACTCGGACGAGTGCGCATAATGCGGGCGGTTCAAAAATAATTTTTGGACAAGCTCCGGCTCGTTGAACGACAGATGAACTGCCTTATCGAAGCGGAAGCCGTCGACAGAAAAATTTCCACACAAACCGCCCCAATCGTCGGTCGCCTCGAAAATCGTCGCCTGCAAATTTTTTTCTTTGGCCGCGTAACCCGCCGCAATGCCCGCGAAGCCCGCGCCGATTATCGCAATGTTGGTATTAATCAAGTAATCGCCTCCCGTATTCAATGAGGAATTTTGAATGAAGAATTGTTATTGAACAGGACGTTCTCGTCTACGAAAAATTACCAATTAAAACACCTACAAGTACTTTATTTTTGCCGAGCAACATACAACAAATCCGGCATGAAAATTATTTCTTCGCTGAACATAACGGCATTGACCACAAACGGCAGTTCGACGTCAGCTTGTACGTTTTCGTTGAAACGCAGTGAATTTTTTATAAGGAATTCGCGCCGAAAAATTTTTGTGCCGAGTAATGTATTGAAAGTTTCTGTTCCCATCAACATGAGCTTTTGCCGAAGGTCGTCGCTTTTAAAAATCGTCGGTACGTGCAAAAACTTAAACTGCTCGTCAACGATGTGACGAAAAGTTTTGTCGCGAATATCTTCAAAGGTGACGTCGCCTTCGGGGGATTCTTCCATTCGTTGCACGGAACAAAATATATCTGCCGGTCGAAGCGAATAAGCCCGACAAATTGAATTCACGACATCGGGCAAAATAAGATCGTTGCCGCTCAAAAACAAGACGTACTCTCCGCGAGCATAGTTGAGCCCGCGATTGTAGGCTATCGCCTTGCCGATCCCCCCCCACTCGAAGCAATGAGCGTGACTTTCTTGTTCAGGGAAATTTTTCGGCAAATGTATTCGCTACCGTCGAACGAACCGTCGTCAATAAGAATCAGTTCGTAATCTTTTAACCTCTGTCCCGCAATGCCGGCAAGCAACCACGACAAATTCGCGGCGTTATTGTCGGAATTTTTTGCGGCGTGTTGACAGAGATTTCTACTGCCGTCGAACGACGCGTTGTCGATTATGATGACCTCGTAGAATTTGTAATCCTGCGACAAAATTGTACCGAGCGTTTCGTGCAACGTGGCGATGTCGTTGTTCACCACGAGCAACAGCGAAAACCACGGCTTCATCGTAACATCAGGTTGCTTGTTGAAATCAAAGGGAATACTTATCCATGTACCAGTATCAAGCGGTGAAAGTTGTTTTGTTTTCAAAAAGTTAAGCCACTGTTTAATATTTTCGGCTGTGGAAGCCGTGGGAACAAAAACTTTTTTATTGGGGTTATGATTTAACCAAGCTGCCCAACTGCTGAACGTACTGGAAGCGGTTATGTTGTGTTTGCAAAGGCTCATCAAGTAAAATTCTTCATTATCTGTCATATCCCCCCCACCAATATATTCTGTCGGCACGCCCAAGCGAAAATTTTCCTTGCACATATAATAATATTCAAGCGGCATAATGGCAGCCCAAATCTTCTTACCATAACCGCCTTTGTATAATGTGGGGGAGTAAACGTAGTCGCCGCAACGGAAATGCAAAGATACAGCGCACTCTGCGGCAAGAATTTTCTCTTGCCACTTTTGAGCAGTCGCGCCGAGCGGTTTTTTATACGTAAAGTCGCGATTCAAGATGTTTGTGATGTCGTTATAAAGATTCGGATTAAGCATCCAATAACCCGCAATAAAAATATCGCCGTGAAGATTTTTGAGCTCGGACAAAGATGTTGGAGCTGTGCCGTTTTCTTTGACGCGGGCGATTTCTTCGGGCGTGGCGAAATTTTCTTGAACATTAAAACTACCAAGTCTGTATTGAGATAAACCGTGCGGCAATGATTCATCTGCGCCTTTGAAATATGTCATATCAAGTTTCAGTTCTGTGTTCAACTTATGAGCAAGAGATCTGCCCATAGCATATTGTCCTATCTGGTTGCCGAGTCCGCCGGTTAAGTGAACGATAACCAATCAAGTCACCTCCTTCCAAATGATTTTGTCGTCAACAGTGATGTCGCGCCCGATTTGCACCTCGATAATTTTCAGCGGCTCGTCGGCAATAACGGTGTGCTTGCAACCGATTGGAATGTTTATCACGTCGCCCGCACGAACAAATTTCGCTCGGTCGTCAAGAATTACAATGCCTGAGCCTTCGATGAAATTCCAGACTTCGTCGCGGCGTTCGTGGCTGTGATACTTCATGCGGCTGCCGCGATTCAACGTGACCTTAATTGTCAAGCTGTCTTGCTCAATGTCGATAATCTTAAAGTTGCCCCATGATTTTTCCGCGAAACGAATTTGCTTGTCCAGACGCTCGACGAACGGTTTAATGTAACTCGACGCAACTTTGTCAGAAATTAAAATTCCGTCGGGGCCGGCGGCAACAACCGCGTCTTTCAAGCCCATACAAATTATCGGCACGTTGGAATTGTTTATCACGTGGAGATTTGCGCAGGTTGAGTCGGCCTGAACTTGTCCGCTGAAATTTTCGTCGAGGACTTCCGTCAGCGTGTTCCACGTGCCGATGTCGCGCCATTCTCCGACGTAGCGCACGACCGAAATATTTTCCTCATGCTCAACGACCGCGTAGTCAAAGCTGATGTTAGGAAACTCGGCGTAATTTTTTGCTACTCCTCATGCGAAGCGGTGCCCAAAATTTTTTGCGCCTTGTCGAGGACATAACCGAGCTTGAAGGCGAAGATGCCGCCGTTCCATAAACCGCCCGCGTCAATAAATTTTTGCGCGTCGACAAGATTCGGCTTCTCCTTGAACGTGACGACGCGGCTGATTTTTTCCGCAGTGCGCGGAATGATGTAGCCGTATTTTTCTGACGGATAAGTCGGCTCGATACCCATCAACACGAGCGGCGCGGCGTCGGAAATTTGCGCGGCCAACGTGTTAAACTGCGCAAAAAAATTATCGTCGACGTAAGGATCAACGGGACAGACGATTATCGCCTCGTTCGGTGAAATTTTTTTTACGTCGTGAAGATAAGCCGCCGCCAGAGCTATGGAGGGAAAGTGTTGCGTCGGCACGGTTCGGTTGACAAGTCGAAGTCTTCGCCGAGAAATTTTTTCAGGAGCGGCACTTGATTTTTGGCCGTGGCGATTGTGACGGTTGCAGAATTCGTGCGGCGAATTTGCTTGATGACGCGTTGCAACATGCAGTCGCCGTTGCCGAAAATTTTTAAAAACTGTTTGGAGCGCACGTCGTTTGACAGCGGCCACAATCTTTGTCCGCTACCGCCCGACAGTAAAATTATCTGCACGCGTTTTCCCTCCGCAAAAAATCGTCGTAAGCAAGCTTAATGCCGTCGCGCAATTCGGTCTTGTAAGTCCAGCCGAGAGAGGCCGCCTTCGACACGTCCAGAAGTTTTCGCGGAGTGCCGTTGG
>CAMZDU010000142.1 GCA_947305445.1 uncultured Selenomonadales bacterium | reverse complement strand
TTCCAATCCGTTGATTGTGCGTGCCGTTCGTCTCGACGACCTCAACGCCAATCCGGTGCTCAGCATTGAAGATTCCGACATGGTTCTTTACGAAAACAGCGTGTCGCACTTCCTTGACAATATCGCAGTTGTCTTCCTTTATTAAAAAATAATCGACAAAAATTTTTCCCTCGCAGACGCGGGGGATTTTTTTTGTCGAATATGTGACGAAAGCTTGAAGCTCCGAATTGTTGTCGCAAAAATTTTAATCGGCGCACGGGAAGACCGGCGAATCGAAATACTTTCCGACAATCTTAACCGCGCAATAGTCGCCGCACATGGAGCAGGCCGTTTCGCCGACTTTGTTGCGTGCGCCGCGTTTACGGCGAGCAAGTTCGGGATCAATCGCCAAACTTAATTGCTCGTCCCAATCAAGAATTTTGCGTGCGCGAGCCATCTTCAAATCCCAGTCGCGGGCACTGTGAACACCTTTAACCAAGTCGGCGGCGTGCGCGGCAATTCTCGACACGATAACCCCGTCGTGCACGTCCTCAATCGTCGGCAGGCAAAGATGTTCGGCGGGCGTGACGTAGCAGAGAAAATCCGCGCCGCTTACCGCAGCCAAAGTTCCGCCGATTGCCGCGGTGATGTGGTCGTAACCGGGCGCAATGTCCGTGACGAGCGGGCCGAGTACATAGAACGGCGCATTTCGGCAAAGACGCTTCTCAAGCTTCATGTTCGCCTCAATCTGGTCGTAAGGCACATGACCGGGACCTTCAACCATGACTTGAACTCCGCGCCGCCAAGCTCTGTCAACCAAATCGCCCAGAGTTATCAGCTCGGTCAGTTGAGCGCGGTCGGTCGCGTCGGCAATGCAACCGGGTCTCATGCCGTCGCCTAGGCTTATCGTCACGTCGTATTTGGCGCAAATGTCGAGCAGGTCATCGTAACGTTCGTAAAGCGGATTTTCGCGCTCGTTGTGAAGAATCCAACCGGCAATAAAACTTCCGCCGCGACTGACAATATCCATCTCGCGCCGCTGTGTACGAAGTTTCTCAATCGCCGCACGCGTTACGCCGCAATGAAGCGTCATGAAGTCCGCGCCGTCTTTGGCTTGCGTTTCAATCGTGCGCAATAGGTCGTCTTCAGTCATTGAGACAATCGCGCCGTGAGTTTTAATCGCCTCTACCGTCGCCTGATAAATCGGGACGGTGCCGACCATTATCGGCGAGTGGGCGATAATTTTTTTTCGCGACAGATCGATATTATTGCCCGTGCTCAAATCCATGACAGAATCTGCGCCGCACTTGACGGCCTCGTCGAGTTTCAACAGCTCCGGCTCAATGTCGGGGAAAGTGCTTGACGTGCCGATGTTGGCGTTGACCTTCGTACGAAGTCCCGCGCCCACGCCGCAGGGTTTAAGCGACGTGTGATTGACATTGGCGCAGATTGCGATAACGCCTTGCGCGACGCCCGCACGAATTTCTTCGGCAGAAAAATTTTCCTGCGCGGCTACAAGTTTCATTGCGTCGGTGATTTTGCCCTCGCGAGCCATTTGCATTTGTGTTGACATTTTTATTCCTCCAAAAAGTTTATGTTTTCATTGCGCCAATAATTCTTTCAATAGGCAAAAATTTCATAATCACACAGCAGATTAACATTTCGGGCACGAGCAGCGCGGCGTTGGTCGTCAGCGAATAAATTATCGGCGACATTCCTTCGGGCGCATACGATGCGAAAAAAATTACTCCCGAAACGAAATGGCAAATGAATCGTCCTGCGAAGGTCGCGAAAATTCCTGCGAACATACGACGCGGGAAAAATCCTGCCAAACCTGTCGCCATATACGGCAACGGATAATCGAACAAAACTTGAATCGGATGGACGATGAACGGGTCTTGTAAAATTTTTAGCAGCCCGAATGTAAAGCCCGCAAGCGTTCCGATGCCTGCACCGTAACGAAACGAAATCATCAACAACGGAATCATTGCGCCGAGTGTGACGCTACCGCCCTGCGGGAAGTGATAAAGCCGCAAAAAATGCAAAACCGTCGCTAACGCCAACATTATAGAGACGTTCACTAAAATTTTCGTTGTGACTTTGATTTTTCGCGCTTGAATGCCCGCCGCAATCAAAATCAGCACGCCGAGCAATGCAAAAATGCTTGTCGGGTTTTGCAAGAGCGTCAAAATATTTTCAAGCATCGTTGTCACCTCAATTCAAATGCTTTTGAAGCGCTTGACGACGAGCCCCGCCAAAATTGCTCCGCACACTGTCGAGATTAAAAACGGCATGACGTAGAAATAAAACGCCACGTCGCCGGCATTTTGTCCCAGAATGAAAATTGCAATCGGATAGGCCGTCAATCCGCCGATAATGCCCGTGCCGAAAGCTTCGGCCGCAACCGTGAGCAAAATATTTTTCGTGCGGTTATAGACAAGTCCGCTCATAAACGCGCCTATCATGCTACCAGGAAATGCAAATATCGTGCCCAAGCCCAACAAATTGCGCAACAGACTTGCCGCGAACGCCGAGCCGACACCATATCGCCAGCCGAGCAATACGGCGCAAAAGACGTTGACCATGTGTTGAACGGGCGCACAACGACTGCCGAGCACCGGAAACGACAACAAACTACCCACGACCGCCACGGCCGTCAGCACCGCCGCCAGCGTCAATCGTCTGGTATTGTTCATGACCTCAACTCCAATCGAAAAGGAAGACCCCCGAATTCGGAGGCCTTCCCGCTGTGTAGTCAAGTATGTTTCCTACGTCGGCATTATCCGAATCAGGTTTGCGGGTCGAAGTGCCTAACTTCCTCTCAGCCTGTCTGCAAGCTCCCCGATATTTAATTTTACGCGTTGTGCTGTGCCTTCGGCAATTCCTAATTAACGAAGTTCTTAATTTCTAATTGAATTTCGGCGGCGAAAAAAATTTACCTGCAAGCGTGCAAAAAATTTGCCAGGCGTGCAAATTCGGACAAGCTCAGCGTCTCGGCTCGTCGCGTGCAATCAATGTCCGAGGCCAAAATTTTTTCGCGCTCGAAACCCGCGCTTGCCAACGAATTCAGCAAAGTCTTTCGTCGCTGAGAGAATGCCGCACGCACGACCTTGACGAAAAAATCTTCGTCGACAAGCTCGAACGGCGGCCGACGCACGTCGCAGACGACAACTGCGCTTGTAACTTCCGGCGGCGGCAAAAAACTTTCTGGCGGCACGTCGAAGGCAATCCTCGGCTCCGAGCGCAACTGCACCGCAATCGACAATGCTCCGTAAATTTTCGAGCCGGGGGAAGCCGTCATGCGGTCGGCCACTTCGCGCTGAATCATCGTCACGATTTTTGTCAGCGGCAATTTTTTCTCCAGCAACGTCAGCAAAATTTGCGTCGTGATGTAATAGGGCAAGTTCGCCGCGACTTTAAACGGTTTGGGCATAAGTGCGGCCACGTCGACTTTTAAGATGTCGCCTTCGACGAGCCGAAAATTTTTATAACCCGCAAGTGTTTCGCGGAGCACGGCTGGTAATTTTTTGTCGAGTTCGACGGCCGTGACGTGTGCGCCCGCTTCAAGCAATCCTTGCGTCAACGTGCCGATGCCCGGTCCGATTTCCAAAACTTCGTCGCCCGCAGAAATTTCGGCCGCGTCGACGATTCGCCGCACGATGTCCGCGTTAATTAAAAAATTTTGTCCGAGGCCTTTGACGGCTCGCAACTTAAATTTTTTCAAAACGTGGCGCGTTGCGTGAGGGTCAGCTATCAGCGGGTGCAACATTTTTCAAAGTCTCCATGAATTCTTCGCGGGTGACGCCGTAGCTGTTGAGTCGCCGCACGAAAGTTTTCGCGTTGCCGTAGCCGATGCCGAGTGCCGCGCCGATTTTGTCGCGGAGCCGTGAGCTGTCCTCGCCGCCGGACAATTTAAGCGCGACCATCTCCGCCGCCGTGAATTCTTCGCGCAGATTAATTTCAAGCGTGCGAACTTTGCTCAAAGCTTTGCGGATTGATTCGGGCGCGGCCTGTTCGACGCCGATATCGTCGTTGGCAGTGGCTTCGTCGCGGGGAATGTAGGCATGCTTGGCGTTAGGGAACCGTTGCGACAAAAAATTTCTGATGTTTTCGCCGGCCGAATCGGGATCGGTCAAAATTATTATCCCGCGCCGCCGATAAGCCGCCGCAATGTTTTGGAGCATTCGCCGCGTGAAATGAAAGCCACCCGTCGCGATGCAGTCTGATTCAACTGCACGATTGACGGCGGCCACGTCCGATTTGCCTTCGACGATTAAAACTTCTTTCAGCAAAAAAATTCACCTCAAATTCAAGTCATGCGCTCCAACTGTTCAAAGCCGTCAACAATTTCTTGCGGCGTGATTTGCGTAATGCAATGCGCAACCGGAGCATGACACCAGGCGTGAACCGGCGGCAAATTTGCGCACTCTTCGAGCTGATGATCGGGACGCAGAACAACTGCATTTGTTTGATAGGGCGGAAAACGTCCGTATCCGCTGAAAAATCCCGGTGCAACGTCTTCTTTGTCCGCCG
>CAMZDU010000141.1 GCA_947305445.1 uncultured Selenomonadales bacterium | reverse complement strand
AATCTTATATATACCGTGTCAACAAAAAGGCGCGATTCATCCCACCGCGCGGCGGTGGAATTCTCGCGCTATTTTGTTAAAAATATTGTAGCAGGAAATTATAAATTTTTCTATCTGTTGACATTACATTTTACTTCCGCGGAGGCGCAACTTCAAATTGACAATTCGCCGTCAAAACTTTAAAATTCTTTCGTAATTTTCAAAAACACGGGAGGGGTCGAAGTGGTTTTATCGAGAGCAAAATTGATGACAATGGCGGCACTGTTTGCTGCGTCTTCGATAGTTTTCGGCGGGTGCGGCGGCGATAAACAACAGCAGGCGCAACTTCAAAAAGCGCAAGTCAAAGCCATGAAAGTCATTCGACGAGATACACCTCTGGCCAGCGAATACGCCGGTCATCTTGTCGGCACTGACGAAGTAAAAGTTCAATCGAAAGTCAACGGCAACGTCGTCGAAAAATACGTCGTCGGCGGCCAATACGTTGAGCAGGGGCAATTACTCTATCGAATTGATTCGCGCCAATACGAATCCGCCGTTCTGCAAGCTCAAGCTCAGGCGGCCGAAGCAGAAGTTCGTCTCAACAACGCACGGCTCGATTTGATGCGTTACGAAGAGTTGCTCAAGGACGGCGCGATACCTGAACAGCAAGCCACAACTCAAGCGGCGACCGTTCGCTCTTATGAGGCGGCACTGGCGGCCAACGAAGCCAACATCAAGCTTGCAATGGAAAATTTGGCCGACACGGAAATTTACGCGCCGATGAGCGGTCAGCTCGGTGTCGACGACGTGGCGGTCGGCACATTCGTTTCGGCGGGGCAAACGACGCTCGTCACGCTGGGCGCACCCGATCCGATTTTCGTGCAATTTTCAATAAGCGAATCCGATTACCTGCACTTTATGACGGTTCAAAACATGCAGTCGGATCACAATCCTATTGTCGTGACGATAACACTTTCCGACGGCAAAGAGTATCCGTTTGAAGGACGTATCGTCGAAGTTGACCGCGCACTTTCCAACAGTAGCGGTTCACTGATTATGAAAGCAATCTTCCCGAATCCGAGCGGACTGTTGATGCCCGGCATGTTCGCCCGCGTAAAACTCACCGGCGAAGTCATTCCAAATGCAATTTTGGTTCCGCAACGCGCCGTTCAACAGCTCCTGGGCAAATCGTTCGTCATGGTCGTCGGCAACGACAGCAAGTCCGAGGCGCGTACCGTCGAACTTGGCGACCAAGTCGGCAGTTATTTTGTCGTCAACAAAGGCATCAGCACGAGCGATACCGTTATTATCGAAGGTCTGACGAATTTGCGCGAGGGCGTCGAACTCAACGTCCAGACCGTCACGCCCGGCGAAATGGGCTTCTCTCTCACGAACGTCACCAGCACTTATAACGCGGACGCCGGCCTTAACGCGCCGTCAACAAATCCGAATTCGCCCGACAACCTGCGCGGCAGATAATAATGCAGTCACTTTGCTTAACCGCGGAAAATCTTTCCGACGTGCAAGCGGAACTTGAGCGGCAACTTGTTAGCTTGAACGTCGCGGAAAAAGACAGCTTGCGCTCTCAGCTCCTGGTCGAAGAAATTTTCCTGCGCATGGTGAATCAAGGGCACGCCGCGCAAGTTAATGTTCGCGTCGTAAAAAATTTCTTCGGCAAAATTCAGATTCGCATGACGGCGGAGGGCACGTCTTACAATCCGCTGATCGAAGTCGCCGATTGGACAGAAGACGACGACAATTATTACACGATGATGATCCTAAAGGCGAATCGTCAGCGGCTGAACTGGTTGCGCAAAAATAATCACACCGTCGTGACAATCAACGTGCGCGGCGAGAGCAACAAACAGCTTTGGCTTTTGGTGGCGAGTATCGTCAGCGGTGTCGTGTGCGGCTTCGTGATGAAAGAAACTCTGTCGCCCGAAATGATCGCGCTTGTCAATGCAAATGTCATGACGCCGATAGAGACAATGTTCATGCACGCGTTGACCATGATTATCGCGCCCGTAATTTTCTTCAGCATAATGAGCGGGATAACGGGCATGGGCAAAGGCGCGAACGTCGGCAAGGTCGGTTCAAAATTAATCGGGCTGTACATTTTTACATCGGCTGTCGCGTCGATTGTCGGCTTGTCAACTGCGTGGTTCCTGTTTAGCGGCGAAGTTCCGCAAATCGGTACAATATCCGTTGCCAACGCCGAAGTCGACACCTACGATTTTTCGCTGATTAATTTTATCGTCGATATCGTTCCCGCCGATTTGATAAACCCAATCGCGAACGGCAACATGATGCAGGTTATCTTCGTCGCGGTACTGTTCGGCTCGTGTTTGAACGCGCTGGGCGACAAAGTTCACCTCCTGCAAGAGCTCGTCAGCAACCTCAACGAATTTTTTATGCGGGTCGTCAGCGTCATTGTCGTATTCGTTCCGCTTATTGCCTTCTTCGCAATGATCAATCTTGTTGTCGATATGGGCGTCGATATCTTGATGATGATTGGCAGAGTCATTGCGGGGGAACTGCTTGCCATCGGCGCAATGCTCGGCGTGTACATGCTGATAATTTTTTTTATCGGGAAGCTGTCGCCTGTACCGTTCCTAAAAAAATTTCCGTCGCTTATGCCGACACCTTTCGCGACAAGCAGCAGCGCAGTCACCATGCCGCTGACAATGAAATTCTGCGCGGACAAGCTTGGCATTTCGCCGAAGATAACCTCGTTTTCCATTCCGATTGGCACAACGATAAACATGGATGGCACCTGCGTTTACATGTCCATTGTCGCGATTATGTTCATCAGAGCTTACGGCATCGCCATTGACTTGAACACAATGCTTTTGATTTTGGCAATGACGGTGTCAATTTCAATCGGTGCGCCTGCCGTGCCCAATGCTTCTGTAATTGCAATTTTGAGCGTCACTGCGACTTTCGGCGTGCCCAACGAAATTGCGGGCATATTGTTTTGTTTGGCAGCCATTGGCGACAGGATTGGCACTTGTCTTAATGTGACGGGCGACACGGCGGCGACTTTAACTTTGGCGCGAACAGAAAATTTGGTAGACGAAAAAATTTATTTCAGTTAACCCTATAAGCTATCACCTAACAAGGGGGGGCGGCATCTTGGCAAAATTTTTTATTCACCGACCGATCTTCGCAATCGTTATCGCGCTGATAATTACCTTAGTCGGTATCCTCGCGGCGATTCAGTTGCCTATTGCGCAATATCCGAAAATTTCACCGCCGACAATTTCCGTCAGCACGACTTACACGGGCGCGAATGCCGGCGTCGTCAACGAGACGATTGCACAGGTCATTGAGCAACAGGTAAACGGTACCGACGGCATGGACTACATGAGCTCCAATTCCGACGACACCGGCCGTTACAGCTTGAGCGTCGTCTTTGAAGTCGGCACCGACGGCGACATGGACTCCGTCAAAGTTCAAAACAACGTCGCCATTGCAAACGCCAGCTTGCCCACCGACGTTCAGCGGCAGGGCGTCACCACCCGCAAGGCCTCGAACGAGATGGCGTTGTTTATTTCTATGTATTCGCCCGACGGAACCTACGACCGTGCCTTCATGAAGAACTACGCCGACATTTATTTGATGGACGAGATTAAGCGCGTCGACGGCGTCGGTGACGTTCAAATCTTCGGTTCGGACTACTCAATGCGCATCTGGCTGAATCCCGACAAGCTGGCCGAATTGGACTTGACGATTGCCGAAGTTGCCGCCGCCATTAACGAACAGAACTTGCAGGCGGCCGCAGGTACAATAGGTTCAATGCCTCTGGCCAACGGTCAGGAAAAACAATTCACCGGCAAAGTGCAAGGTCGTCTGTCCGAGATGGAGGAGTTCGGCAACATTATCCTCAAAAGTCGCAGTGACGGCACCTTCGTCTACATGAAGGACGTTGCGCGAATCGAGCCGGGGCAACGCGCTAACAACATTGTCGCGAAGTACAACGGCTATCCCGCAGTCGGCTTCGGCATTCAGCTTACGTCGGACGCAAACGCAATGACAACCGTCCGCGAAGTTCAGGACATTATCGAGCGTCAAACTCCGAACTTGCCGCCGGGACTTAAAATGGCGCAAATTTTCGACAGCACCGATTATATCCGCGCTTCGATTGAAGAGGTCGTGCACACCTTCGTTGAGGCGTTGGCTCTCGTCGTGCTGGTTATCTTCGTCTTCCTGCAGAGTTGGCGGGCGACGCTGATTCCGTTGCTTGCAGTTCCGGTGTCGCTTATCGGAACTTTCGCCGCCTTCATCGTGCTGGACTTCTCAATTAACACGCTGACACTTTTCGCAATGGTTTTGGCAATCGGTTTGGTCGTCGACGACGCGATTGTCGTTATCGAAAACGTTGAACACCACATGGAAGAGGGACTGCAACCCGTCGACGCAACTGAACGCGCCATGGACGAAGTTCAAGGACCGGTCGTCGCGATAGCTTTTGTTTTGGCGGCGGTGTTCGTACCCGTTGCATTTCTCGGCGGCATGATGGGCGTGCTCTATCGTCAGTTCGCGTTGACAATCGCA
>CAMZDU010000140.1 GCA_947305445.1 uncultured Selenomonadales bacterium | reverse complement strand
GCTCGGACATGGTTTTTATAACAGCGGGCATGGGCGGCGGTACTGGCACGGGTGCAGCTCCAATCGTCGCCGAATGCGCCCGCGAAGTCAACGCGCTGACCGTTGCCGTTGTTACTCGTCCGTTCGGTTTTGAAGGTCCCAAACGCAAAAAGAATGCCGATATCGGTATTGATAAACTTCGTCAGAGAGTAGACGCGATTATCACAATTCCCAACGACAGACTGCTTCAAGTCGTTGACAAGAAGACGCCCATTAACAAAGCTTTCACCATTGCCGACGATATTTTGCGTCAGGGCGTTAAGGGCATCTCGGACTTAATCGCCGTGCCTGGTATCGTCAATTTGGACGTGCAGTCGATTATGAACAACGCCGGTGCCGCGCTTATGGGCGTGGGCGAAGCCTCCGGCGACAACGCCGCAGTCGAAGCCGTCAAGAAGGCGATTGCCTCGCCGCTCTTGGAAACGGGCGTCGACAGTGCCCGCGGAATTTTGCTGAACTTCATGGGCGCAACCGATTCGCTGTCAATGATTCAAGTCAACGAGGCCTCGACCACCGTGCAGGAGGCCGCTCACCCCGACGCCGAAATTATTTGGGGTGTCAGCGTCGACGAGTCGCTTGGAGACACAATCGTCGTCACAATCATTGCCACGCGCTTCGGCGACCCGGAAGAAGTTGCCGAACCCGAAATCCCGCCGACAAAATTTTATCCGCCGCAACAGCAAAAATCTCAACCGGCGCAGAGAACAAAACCGCAATACAGTCAGCCGAGCAACGAGCCGCAACCTTACAACAGACCCGCCCAGCCCAAACAAGACGATTCGAGCAACTCGAAAAATCCGTTCAGCAACATCATTCCCGATTTCTTCAACAACAGGCGCAACAGACGATGATTTTTTTTCGGGAGGTTATCATCATGCCGAACAAATTTTCTCCGATAAAACTCAAAGCAAAATCTTCGAGTCAACATTCGTTACTTTTCGACGAGTTGAAAATTCAACCGAAAATGTCCAAGATTTCATACATCTCCGAGCCTCCGCACTTCTTCAAGCCGCCAAATAAAATTTTCACAAAACTTTTAGGCAAGGTTAACTTGCGGTTGCCGCACAAAAAAGAACCCCGTATAATCAAGAGAGAACCTATTCCAAAACCAAAACCGTACCGCCACCAATTCATTGACATAGCAGACAAATTCGACGGAGGTTTGTAAAGTGCCGCTAACAAATTTTGAGAATCGGTTTTTTAAAGTCAAGATAGTCGGCGTTCACACCGGCGACGAAAAAATTTCGGGCGGACTTGCCGCAATCAACCGTTTGCTTGAAAAAAATCTGCGCGGCGTGAATTATTTGGCAGTCGACCGTCACGACAGGGCAAATCTTGCCGCGTGCAATGCCGGCCACAAATTCCGACTCCTCAACAGCGACGACGAAAAAATTTTGACGGACAAGTTGCGCGACTCGGATATAATTTTCATCGTGGCGGACAATGTCTGGGAAAATATTAAGCTCGTCGCGTTGACTGCTCACTGCGCGAAAAAAATCGGCGTGCCCGTGATTTTCATTGCCGGCGGAAATTTCGACGACGCCGAGGACGAAATCATCTTCGACGCGCTAACGAAGTTGCCGAGCAAAAATTTCGAGTTCGACGCGTGCAAGGTCGTGCAAAATTTTATCGAGGCCGTGACGCTTGACGGTCAGCCTCAGCCCAAACTCGATATTAAAACTTTGGCCGAGGTCGTCAAAAATTCTGCGGCCACTGTCGGCTACGGCGAACGCGACGGGAAAAATGCCGTTGTCAAAGCCGCCAGAGCCGCCATTGAACACGCCGAGACTTCCGAAGAAAATTTTAAGTCCGCCGCGAAAATTCTGTTCAATGTCACCGCTGCCGCCGGCAATCTCTCGCTCGAAGAGGCGCAAAAAATTTGTAATCTGTTGAAACGTCACGCACCCCGCGCAGAAATTTCCTTCGGCTTCTCGGTTGACGATTGGCTCGTCGATAAAGTCAAGTTTCTGCTTATCGCCGCGTACTGAAAATCCCCGCCGCATGCGAGGATTTTTTTGTTTGACATAGTCGGCGCACTGCTATACAATCGCCGCGAAAGGAGCTGACATTATGGACGCCAATTTAAAAATCGTGTTGGATCAATACTTCGAGGGAGCCGCCAAGCTCAAGCCGAATGTCTTCGTGCCCGTGCGTGACAATCGCGTACAAGAGCCGCTAATCGACGCCTCCTTCAGCGAGAGCGAACCGTCGACGCTCATCATGCCGGATTACCAGGAAATTTTCGAGGGCGACATTCTCGTTTACCCGAAAACTCGTCAATTCTGTTACGTCGACGACATTCGCCACATCACCGGAAGAGGCGTTTACGCCGTCCACTACCATACGAAATATCAGCGTAAAGCTCACGCGTTCGTTGATGAAGACTGACGAACCGACGAGACGCGTTTTGTCTGCGCATTGACAAACGCTCGTACGCGTGCTTAAAGTTTGACTACTCAATAAGAAACTCTAAGAGTAACTCGATCGTATTTGTTACCGAACGAAAACCCCCGTCGGAGTTGTTGTACGGGGGTTTCGTTTTGCTATAATCGGCGAATTCGCTACGAAATAAAAAGAATCGCCCGAAGGCGATAATATCTTTTATACGTTCTCGAAGTCGAACAACGTCGGCGGGTTGTCGGCTTTCGGATAGGGGAGGCCCATGTGTTGCCAACCGGCTTCCGTGACGACGCGGCCGCGAGGCGTGCGCATGATGAATCCCAACTGCAACAGATACGGCTCGTAAATGTCTTCGATAGTTTCGCGGGTCTCGCTGATTGAGGCGGCGATTGTCTCCAAGCCGACGGGGCCGCCGCGAAATTTTTTTATCATTGCGTCCAACATGCGGCGGTCTGTGTGGTCAAGGCCGGCGCGGTCGACTTCCAAAGCGAGCAGTGCGCGGTCGGCAATGTCGTCGGTAATCGTGACGGAGCCTTCAACTTGCGCGAAGTCTCTGACGCGTTTAAGAAGCCTGTTGGCAATGCGCGGCGTCCCGCGTGAACGGCGGGCAATTTCCTGCGCACCATTGGCCTCAATCGGTATCTTGAGTATTTGCGCGGCACGGGTGATTATTTCGACAAGCGCGTCGGTCGAATAATATTCCAGCCGAGTGATGACACCGAATCTGTCACGCAACGGCGGGGAGAGTGCTCCGGCTTTGGTCGTCGCGCCAATCAACGTGAACGGCGCAATGTCCACACGAATACTTCTTGCCCGCGGCCCTTTGCCGATGATGATATCCAGCGCGAAATCTTCCATTGCAGAGTAAAGAATTTCTTCAATCTGTCGGTTCAGGCGGTGTATCTCGTCGATAAAGAGCACGTCCCGCGCCTGCAAGTTTGTAAGAATTGCCGCGAGGTCGCCCGCCCGCTCGATTGCCGGTCCGGACGTTTGGCGGAAGTTTACGCCCAGTTCGTTGGCTATAATGTTTGCAAGTGTCGTCTTGCCCAAGCCCGGCGGCCCGTAAAGCATAACGTGATCGAGTGCTTCGCGCCGAGCGATTGCCGCTTTCATGAAGACCGACAAATTTTGTTTGATTTTCTGTTGACCGATATATTCGCTCAATCTTCGCGGCCGCAAGCTGTATTGCCAATCGTCCGCGTTCTGTTCTATTGTTGAAATTATTCGTTCGTCCAAAAGCCGTCACCAACTTTGTTGCCGCGTAGAAAATCCGCCGCGTTGAGTTTCTTTGAATTAGGGGCTTGTATTTCCAAAATTTCTAGCACGCCTTCGCCCGTTCCAACGAAAAATTTTCCGTCAACAATTTTTATCTGCGAAGGTTCAAGCGAAATTTCTTCCTTAACAACTCGCGAACGCCAAATTTTAAATTTCCCTGTCCGCCCCCCGCCGTAAAGGCCGCGAACGAGATTATGTATCTCCCGTGCAGGTCGCGTCCAGTCGATTAGCCCCGTGTCCTTTTTGAGCAGCGGCGCGTAGCAACTTTGCGAATCGTCCTGCTTTATCGGCTGGAGTTCGCCGATTTGCAAAAGGTACAGCGTCTTTAGCAATAAGTCCGCGCCGACCGTCATTAATCGTTCGCGAAGTTCCGGCAAAATCATTTCGTCGCCGATTGCCACTTCACTCGAAAGCAACATGTCGCCCGTGTCAAGTCCCGCATTCATCTGCATGGTTGTCACGCCCGTGACTTTCTCGCCGCGAATTATCGACCACTCAATCGGAGCCGCCCCGCGATATTTCGGCAAAAGCGACGCGTGAACGTTGATGCAACCGAAGCGCGGCACGTCGAGCAGTGCTTGCGAGAGTATTTGCCCGAAGGCGACGACGACGATTAAATCCGGCTTAAGCGCGGCAAGTTGTGCGACGACTTCGGGAGCTTTGACTTTCGGCGGCTGAATCACACGCAGATTATTTTCCTCGGCGAAGACTTTAACGGGCGGCGGCTGAAGTTTATGACCGCGCCCCTTGGGTTTGTCGGGTTGAGTGACGACGCAGACAATTTTCGTCTTGTCGGCGAGCGCGGCCAAACTCGGCACGGCAAATTCGGGCGTGCCC
>CAMZDU010000139.1 GCA_947305445.1 uncultured Selenomonadales bacterium | reverse complement strand
CATCCAACCAGAGGGGGTCTATATACTGTGGTAGCAAAACGCAAAAAAACCTACGACAGCAACGCGCGGAGCGAATCTGCGGAGGAGGCTTCATTGACGCTGATAAAGGGGCAGCCGCGATTAAATCACCTGTTGCGCTCGCAGTTCAGAGTATTTTTCACAGTCTTTGCAATCTTCGCAATGGCAGTCGTGATACGCCACGGAATCAGCGCGAGCCGCGGTTATGCACTCGTCGACACGCAAAATCAGGCGCAACAACTCGAATTGGAAAACGAACGTCTGCGCGTGGAAATCGCACAACTCAAATCGCCGCAACGAATAAAGCAAATCGCCGAAGAAGAACTTGGCATGACCGTTCCGCGCAAAATGTATTTTTCGCACGATAGGTAACCAACAAAAAAACTCCTTCACGCCGCGAGGCACGAGGGAGTTTTTTTTTTGTCGGAAAATTTTCAGCGACGACGAGTTTTGTACGGGACAAGTTCTTCGAGCTTCATGATTTTGGTGTTGCCCTTCAAGTCCGCCAAAATAATTTCCGGAATGTTGAATTCCAGCAAAAACTTGTAGCTCAGCTCGTCGGGCATGTAAGTACCGTCAATGTCGGCGACGACCGAAATTGCGTCAAATTCGCGCTTGCCTTCGGAAATAGCCTTGGCCATGACCACGACTTCGGCGGGCAATTTGAATTCGGGCACGACACTGTCAATGGCGCAGCCGCTGTAAAGCGTGCCGTCGCTCGCCAAAAGACAAGAGCCGGTCGCTATCGAGCCGTGTTCGACGTAAGCATTGCGCATTGCGTCAATCGCCGTGCGGACAATCGTATCAATAATATCGTAATTCATCTTACAACCTCCGTTAAGAAAAGTTAAATTCCTAATTATTTTGCCGTGTGCAGGTTCACGAAATTTTTTATCTCGGCGAAAGATTTAATGCTGTCGTCGAGTTCAGGCAGGAGCAACGCGAAGTCATGCGACATTCCCGCGTAAACCGTCAGCGTGACGTTAAGCCCGTCCACCGTCGCCTTCTTGAGTAACTCAATTCCCTCGTCGACGAAAAGTTCATGCCCTCCGATTTGAATCAGCATTGGCGGCAAATTTTTCAGGTCGGCATAAATCGGCGAAAGGCGCGGGTCGTTCAAAGGAATTTGTCCGCCGTAGACTGGATTTGCAACGCCGCTGTTCATTTCAGGATTTATTTTGCCCAAAATCAAATCGCGGTCGGCGTTTTCAATGCGCGAAGGAAAATTTGTATCTAACGTCGTCCACGGCGAAAGTAAAATCAAAGTCGCCGGTTGCGGTAAATTTTCATCGCGCAGACGAATCGACAGCTCCAACGCCAAATTTCCGCCCGCACTGTCTCCGAAGACGATTAAATTTTTCGGGTCAACGCCGCGGTTCAAAAGTTCGGCGTAAAACTGCGCGGCATCGTCGAGTGCGGCGGGATAAACATTTTCGGGCGCGAGACGATAATCAAGCATGTAAACTTCGTGCGCGTCGCACAGAACCGCCTGCTTGACGGCAAGGTCGCGATACCAATCGCTCAACCCTCCGATATAACCGCCGCCATGCAGTTGCAACACTACCCGCGAAGATTTTTTCTGCTTGGGATTGGCAAGCCGCTCGACTTTGAAGCCGTTGACAGAAAATTTTTCGTAAGTCCACTTGTCGGGCACGGCGAAGTTGTATTTAATCTCCCCGCGAAAAATTTTTGTCATCTTGTCGGCGACGTAAGCTTGTTTAGCGTCGTCGGACGCAAAAATTTTTCCGTGAGCTGGCAACTTCCACGCGGGAGCCGCAAAACTCGTGCCTGTCAACAATGTCAAACTCAACAGAGCCGCCACAAAAATTTTGCCGAGTTTCAAGCTAAACACCTCTCAATTCACGTCGACGCTGATAACGCCGTCAATGCGTTTAACCGCGTCGAGCACGATAACATTTTTCAGCGCACGATGATTGTAAACTTCCATCTCGATAATCAGCGTGTCGGAGGCGTCTTCGTCGCCTTTAACTTTCACGTCGCGAATTTTCAGTTGCAGGTCGTCAATGCAGGAGCTGATGTGCATGAGTTGGCCGGGCTTGTCTTTCGTTTGAATGGTGATGAGCAAATTTTTTTCGTGCATGACCCATTCGTCGATTCGCGACAAAGTTCCCAGCGTCGCGAAAATCAGAGCGGTCGTAAACAGTGCGCCGGAATAGTAGCCCGCGCCGACAGCCAGACCGACGCCGGCGACTACCCAAAGACAAGCCGCCGTCGTCAAGCCCGTGACGGTTAAGCCTTCCTTCATGATTGCGCCCGCACCGAGAAAACCTATGCCGCTGACAACCTGCGCCGCCAATCGTGCAGGGTCTGCGTTCGTTCGTCCTTCGACGTGGAAATACAGAGCCTCACTCAAAACCATAATCAGACACGAACCCAAGCAGACGAGTACGTTTGTGCGCAACCCCGCCGACTTGCGACGACTTTGCCGCTCGTAGCCGATTATGCCGCCCAGCACACAAGATAACGTCAATCGTAAAAATAATTCCCATTCAGAGACCAAATGCCCCACCTTCTATCAATTAGGAACTGCGTCAATTAGAAATTTGAAATTAGGAATGAAATTTTTCCTTGCTCCCAACCAAATTGGAGTTAAAGTAGCGTTTGTCGAGCGAAACTTCCTTCGTAACCCAGTTGGGCAAAGTCAACGGCTCGTCAGGTGAATTCAATTCGACTTCCGCCAAAATCAAACCCGCGTGTCGTCCGGCGAAGAAGTCAACTTCCCAGACGTGTCCGCCGCAAAAAATTTTTCGTCGATATTTTTTCAGGACGTTGCGCCCGCAAAGTTTTAAAAGTTGCTCGGCGTCAGCAACGGGTATCTCGTATTCGAACTCATTGCGGGAGATGCCGTGCGTAGAAGATTTTATCGTCAAGTAGCCGCGCTCGTCAGTCAAGCGCACGCGTACGGTCGGATGTTGCGACAAATATCCCTGAGAAATTTTCTGCTCGTCGAAAAATTTCAGCCCGCGCAGTTTCCGCTTGTTGACCAAAAATTTCCGCTCAATCTCAATCGCCACCGTAAACACCTCGCCGAATAGTTCGATAAGCCGCCGTTTTTCCCTTCCCTTGCAGGAAAAATTTCAATGTGGCATAATCAACGCGTACACAAAAAATTTTTTTCAAAGGAGTCAACAGATTATGTTCTATATTTTGGCGGCAGATGGCATTGCCAACGAAGGTATCGCACAACTCAGAAAAAAATTCGAAGTGGAAGTTCGCGACAAAATTTCGCATGACGAGCTGTTGGAAATTATTCCGAAGTTCGACGCGCTGATTGTCCGCTCCGCCTCGAAGGTTACTGCCGATGTTTTGGAGCGCGGCACGAATTTGAAAATCATCGGACGAGCGGGCGTCGGCGTGGACAATATCGACGTGCAGGCGGCCACGGAGCGCGGCATAATCGTCATAAACTCCCCGGACGGAAATACAATCGCCGCGACCGAGCACACCTTCGCAATGATGCTGGCCGTCAGCCGCAACATTCCGCAGGCCAATCAATCTATGCACTCCGGCATGTGGGACAGAAAAAAATTTGTCGGCGTGGAGTTGCGAAACAAAATTTTGGCAATCATCGGTCTCGGCAGAATCGGTGCGGGCGTGGCCAAACGTGCGCAATCGTTTGACATGAACGTCGTCGCGTATGACCCGTTTGTCAGCGAAGAGCGCGCAAAATCTTTGGGCGTGCGTCTCGTCGACTTGAACGAGCTGTTCAGGATTGCCGACTTCATCACGGTGCATATGCCGCTTACGAATGTGACGCGCAATATGATTTCCCTGCCGCAGATGAAAATCATGAAGCCGACCGTTCGACTGATTAACTGCGCACGCGGCGGCATAATCAACGAGCAAGATTTGGCGATCGCGCTCAAAGAAAACATAATCGCGGGCGCGGCAATCGACGTGTTCGAGAACGAGCCGCTTGCGGAAGATTCGCCGCTTAGAACTCTGCCGAACATAATTTTGACGCCGCACCTCGGAGCCTCAACGGTTGAAGCGCAAATCGGCGTTTCCGTCGACGTGGCAAAGGGAATTTTCGACGCGCTCAATGATAAGCCCGTCGCCACCGCCGTCAACCTGCCGCACATACCCGGGCACGTGCTGGAAAAGCTCGCGCCTTATCTCGACTTGGGCGAAAGGCTCGGCAGAACAATCACCGGCATGAGCAAGGAGCCGATCTCCAGCGTGCAAGTCAAAGTCAACGGCAAAATCGCCGACATGAATTCGAGTTTGATTTCAACCGCCGTGCTCAAAGGCATACTAACCAACGCGCTCGACACGAACGTTAATTTGGTCAACGCGAACATTTTGGCGGCGGACAGGGGAATTCATTTGTCGGAGATTAAATCGAGTATCGCTCGCGACTTTGCAAACCTGGTGACGGTCTCGGCGAACGGTAACATTGTCACGGGCACGCTCTTCGGACACGAAGGTCGCATTGTCGAAATTAACGGCTTCCGCGTCGACGTAGACCCGCACGCCCGAATTCTCATCTGCCCGCATATCAATCGCCCCGGCGTCATCGGACTGGTTGGAACTCTGCTTGCTAAACACAACGTGAATATTTC
>CAMZDU010000138.1 GCA_947305445.1 uncultured Selenomonadales bacterium | reverse complement strand
GCCGCCGTGGTCCCAGAAGATGAAGACGCGATGATCCGCCTGAAAATTTTCCTTGCCGAAGCGAACAAAATCGGCCAGCGTGTTGACGTTGCCCATGTCGGCATCATCAAGAGTGGCAAGCCGTTTCAGCCCTTCCGCGTCGTAGATGTACCGCTCGACCGCCGAGCCGGAGATAACGTTGTTTTGCCACTGATTCGCACCGCCGGTCTGAATCAAAACTTGCACATTGGCGGGCAACTTGCCGTTCAACAACTCCTGAATATCCGAAGAGGCCGCGCCGCTTTTGCTCTCCAAATCCGTGCCGCAAAGGTACCAACAGATTAGCCACTTGTCGGTTGCCTTGTACTCATCGTCGAAACTTACGGGCTTAACCGTGCGAATTGGACTTTCTGTGCTGTTAACTTGCGCGTCGGTACAGCTCGTCGCCGCTAGTGCCGTCGCCAGAAAAATTGCGCACATAAAAAACTTTTGAAATGTTGCATATACTCAACTCCCATCGTAAAAAAAATTACCGCAATACTTGCGGTTCAATGATTGACTTTGATCAATTTTCGCCGGTGAGGAAATTGACAAACAGCCCCTCGTCGGCGGGTGCCCAATGCGTATTTCCGTCGCTGCCGGTTACTTTCTTGCAGGGCACGTCGAAAATTTCTTCGGGCTTGAACGAAATGTTCTCGATGTATTTGGTTAGCGCACTGATTGCCAATTTCTGGACGTCGGAATTATTTTTCAACTGCTCGTCGGTTGCGCCGTCGGCTTTAAGCTGACCGACCATGCCGATTAGCGCAAGGATTTCGTCGTTATCGGAGGCGGCCGCCTTCGCAGAGGCAACCTTATCAATCGGCGTGGCACGCAGCTCGACAATCGGGTGTTCGGCGTCGTCTTCTTTGAGCGTCACGCGAAAATTGACGGTGCCTTTAAGTTTGTTGAAATATATATTGGTGAGTTCGTCCGCGCTCGCGTCGCTCAGCGGAGCGATGCTTTCAATCGAGTCAACGAACGAGTGCGCCACGTTGTAACGAATTTCTTTGCGGTCGTCGTCGGAAAAACCCGCCGCAGACATGTTGTCGGTCGTACCGGTCATTGCAATTTCGGCGTAAGCAAGCACAGCTTTGTCCGGACTGCCGGAAATTTTTTCCGAGCCGCAACCGATTGCAAACACGGCCGCCAAAGTTAACGCGCAGACAAAAATTTTTCTGAGCATAAAAAATTTCCTCCTTCCTTTTCACATGAATTATATCAGAAAATCATTCAGCCGCAACAAAAAATATTGATGTGCCGATGATAGAACGGAGCCGCAGGCAATTAGGAGTGAGGCGTCGGTATTTTTTGCACGCGACTTAACGGCGGGCAGGATTTACGGCAACGGCGGCGAAATTGTTGCCAATGCCACATTGACTACATGCAACTTATGTTAAAATTTTTTTGGAACTCATTCATTGCGTATTAGTCACACCTGAGGAGGGTCGAACATTGGAAACACGGGAGAGTTTGTGGGAGGCATATCTGCGGCGCGGTTTCACACGTCGGAGCTTTTTAAAAGGTTGTGTCGCACTGACATCACTCATGGGCTTGAGCACGGATATGTTCTCGAAAGTCGTGGAGGCGGCAGAAACTAAACCGCTTCCCGTCGTCATCTGGATTCACGGGCACGAGTGCACCGGTTGCGACGAATCGTTCATTCGTTCGGGGGCACCGCTTGCCTCCGACGTGGTGCTCTCGTCAATCGCGCTCGAATATGACCATTTGCTGAGCGCGGCGTGCGGTGCACCGTTTGAGGCGCATCTTGACGAAACGATTGCCAAATACAACGGGCAATACATTCTTTGCGTCGAGGGCGCAATTTCCACCAAAGACAGCGGCGTCTATTGTATGTCGGGCGGCCACACGTTTACGCACCTGCTCGAAAAGGCGGCCAAAGGTGCGGCGGCAATCATCGCTTACGGCAGTTGCTCGGCTTACGGCGGAATTCAAGCTGCTAAACCGAATCCAACCGGCTCTGCGGGCATTGAACGTTTCGTCGGCGGCAAACCTGTCGTCAAAGTGCCGGGCTGTCCGCCGATTCCCGAAGTCATGACGGGCGTTGTAATGCACGTCGCGCTGTTCGGCTCGATTCCTCCCCTTGACGGCGACGGACGTCCGAAGCAATTTTACGGTAACAGAATTCACGATACGTGCTATCGTCGGCCATTCTTCGACGCGGGCATGTTCGCCGAAACTTTCGACGACGCGGGCGCAAAGGCCGGTTGGTGTCTTTACAAGCTCGGTTGTCGCGGGCCGGAGACTTACAACTCCTGCGGCAATCTGCGCTGGTGGCAGGGCATGAGTTATCCGATTCAATCGGGTGCGCCGTGTATCGGTTGCTCGAACTCAAATTTCTGGGACGAAGATCCGTTTACGACGCGTCTGCCCAAATACGGCAAGCTCGGCGACGCGGACAAAATCGGTGTCGGTCTCGGCGTGCTGACTGCGGCGGGCGTCGTCGGTCACGCGGTGGCCAGCATCGTCCAGCGCAATCAGCGCGAAAATCTGCTTGAAGAAGAACACGACTAGGTGGGTAGTTAGTAGGTGTGTAGGTTGGCAGTAACTACCCACCTGCCCACCTACAAAAGGAGGAAATTTTATGCAACACGTTGTAGTAGACCCTGTCACGAGGATTGAAGGTCACCTGCGCGTTGAAGTTAGCGTAGACGAAACAAACGGCACCGTCACCGACGCAATCTCAAGCGGCACCGCCTGGCGCGGCCTGGAGCTGGTTTTGCGCGACCGTGACCCGCGTGATGCTTGGGCATACATTCAGCGCATCTGCGGCGTCTGTACCACGGCTCACGCGCTCGCCTCCGTCCGCGCAGTCGAAGACGCACTCGGCATTTCAATCCCCAATAACGCGAACTATATCCGCAACATCATGGCGGCGACGTTGACGGTTCAGGATCATTTGATTCATTTCTATCATCTGCACGCGCTCGACTGGGTTAGCCCCGTTGAAGCTTTGGCCGCCGACCCCGTCAAGACTGCGGAATTGCAAGTCGCCGTACTCAACGCTTACAGACTCAATTTGAAAGTTCCCGAAGAAGTTGCGACCGAAGCTTATCCGCACGACTTCCCGGCCGCCACGCCGCAATATTTCGCCGGCATTAAAGCCAAAGTGCAAGCTATCGTCGCCAGCGGTCAGCTCGGAATTTTTGCCGCGCAATGGTGGGATCACCCCGACTACAAGCTCCTGCCGCCCGAAGTGCATTTGATGGCCGTTGCGCACTATCTGGAGATGCTCGACAAACAGCGCGAGATTATCACGCCGCACGTCATCTTCGGCGGCAAAAATCCCCACCCGCATTACGCGGTTGGCGGCATGCCCTGTTCGATTTCAATGACGGACGGCAACGCTCCGATTAACACTGCGCGGCTGGCAATCGTCGACAGGGCAATCAACATGGCTCGCGACCTGGTCAACAATTATTATCTTCCCGACCTGGTTGCAATCGGTGCAATTTACGCCAAAGCCGGACGCGTTGACGGCGGCGGCTTGAGCAAAACTCGCGTGCTTGCTTTCGGCGACTATCCGCTCAACGGCTACAAAGGCACGTCAAGCGGCGGCTACTTCGATAATCTGCTTGTCCGTTCAAACGGCGTTGTCGAAGATTTCGGCAAGGGGGTCAAGAATGCGCGATTCTTTGAAGTCACTGCCGATGACTTGAAGGCCGACGACACCTTTGCCGAAGGCGTCGAGCATGCCTGGTACGAATATCCCGAAAACAGCGCGAAAGATTTGCACCCGTGGAAAGGCATAACCAAAGACAAATACACCGGACCGAAGACGGGTACGCCGACAATGTGGGAGACGCTCAACGAATCCGGCAAATATTCCTGGCTCAAAACTCCGAAGTGGAAAGGCAAGCTCTGCGAAGTTGGACCGCTCGCCCATTACATCATAATTTACACCAAAGCCGCCAAAGGTTTGCTCCCCGACATAACCTGGGCCGAACAGCTCATGCTCAAGCAGATTGAGGCCGTCTCGAACGTGCTTGGAATTTCCGCAGAAATTTGGATGCCGACCATGCTCGGTCGCACCGCCTGCCGTTGTCTGGACGCGCAACTTGCCGCAGAGGTTAACAAATTCTTCTTCGACAAACTCATTGCCAACATCAAATCGGGCGACACCGCCACCATGAACAACGAGAAATGGTTCCCCGAAACTTGGTCGAAAGAATGTCACGGCGTCGGACTGTACGAAGCTCCCCGCGGCGCGTTAAGTCATTGGATCCAAATTAAGGACGAGAAAATTGACAATTATCAGTGCATCGTTCCGACAACGTGGAATGCTTGCCCGCGTGACGACAAAGCCGGCCACGGTGCTTACGAATTGGCAATGATGACGACGCATGTAGCAGTTCCCGACAAGCCGCTAGAAATTGCCAAAGTCATCCGCTCGTTCGACCCGTGCATGGCGTGCGCAACTCACATGTACAACGCCAAGGGGGAGGAGATTAACATCATTTCGACCGACCCCTACGGGAGGTGAGCGGCCATGGCAATTAAATCTGTCAAAGACGTCCAACGCAAAAAGTATTACATTTTCAGCCCGTTCCTGCGAATTTTTCAATGGATAATGT
>CAMZDU010000137.1 GCA_947305445.1 uncultured Selenomonadales bacterium | reverse complement strand
GATAGCGTTGAAACTTCCAGCAAGCCGAAATTTTCCTTCGCGGGCAGAAATGAAAATTCCGCCACAGCGGGCGAAAGACGCGAAATTTCTGCAGGATATTACACCGCGAGCGGGCGAAGCTTACAAAGGAGCAACAAAAATGAATTTATCGTCGATGAAAACGGCAACCGCAACTTAGGGCGAATCTCCGAAGATGTTGCAGAAAACTCTGGCGGCAAGATAAAAGCCCTGCCTGTTCGCTTGAAAGTGGGTTTTCATTCATTTGAAACATGGAACGGGGAAGGTTACAAGCACATCAAGGCAAAACATTTGCGTTCCATAGAAGAACACGGCTTCGACAACGCGATTGATTTTATCAAGTACACACTGAATAATTTCAATAAGGCGTATGAACACCCGACGAAAGATAACAGGATAATTTTATTCTGCGACGATGATTCACGCGGTTTTATGCCGCTTGAGTTGATTAACGAGGTAAACTATTACAAAGTCGTAACTGCTTTTCCTAAAGAAAGCGCAAATATTAATGGAGAATTGGTTTATGACAGGAGCGAAACCCTGCCTACCGTTACCGCCGACGGTACCACTGAAAGGTCAGAAAAAACTTCTGCCGAGAAGACCGACGATAAAGGCGGTGTCGATTCTTCCGCCGCTAATGTGGAAACCAATTCTCCAAGAGAAAATATACCACAGGAAAACGGCAAGAGCAAGCCAAAATTCTCAACGGACGCGGGCGAGGAGCGCGGTTTTTTCAAGAAAATTACTGATAAATTTGCTAAGGCGTTGCACCTGAACGGCGACAAAATCGTCACCGAGGAAGACCAACGCAAGTCGCACCGTCAAGCGCAGGAAAAGGCAATGGCTGACTACCTCAAGGAACCAACCAAAGAGAATAAGCAACACCTTGAAAAATTGGGCGTGACGAAGGGTCAGCTTGACGCTTACATGAACGGCGAAGAGTACGCGACCCAAATCGGCTTGATAAAAAATTATCGTTCGTCACCTTCGCGCATTGCCGAGAAAGTTGCTGTGTTTCGAGCCTTCTTCCACATGGGCGACCGCGCAATGGACAAGCTCGTCAAACTCCGCGACGGTTTCTCTCGCAAATACGACGCGGCAATGTCATTCGTCAAGAGCAAGGAAGAGCGTGAACAGCTGATTCAACTGCTGTGGGACGGTGACGAAGAGCAACGCGAATTCGGCAAGCTCACGGAAGAGAAACTCGCCAAAATCAAAGCGGATAATCCCGACGACGCAACCAAGGCGATTCAGCGTGCGAAGGTCGAAAAAATTTGCGAGGAGACTGACGTTTCCGAGAATGTCGCCAAAGCGTATCTCGCCATTCGTCGCCAACTCGAACGCGCATATACACTGCTCGACGAGTCGCGGCGTCGTCCGAAAAACTACGCGAAGTATCTTTCCGACAAGCAGTATGAAAAATTGCGCGATAACAAATTCGTCAAGCAGGGCACGCTCAAAATTCACGACGTGCAGGACGAAGACGGCAAGCACCTCGTCACGTGGACGGAATACGCCAACTACGAACGAGATTACAATGTTGATGAAGCGACTTTGGACAAGCTCAAAGCTGACGACGCAATTCAAGTTCTCAACGAGCGGAAAAATCCCGACGGCACTTATAAAGTCACAGTTCGCGAAGGAATTCCCGCGCTAAAAAAACTCGGCGGTTACGTTCCACACTTTTTCCACGAATACACAGCGATTGTGCGCGCCGCCGGCGGCAAACAAATCGGCAACATCATCGGCACGGGCAGGACGCAACGCGAGGCGATTAAAGTTGCCGAGGAATGGCAGAAAAATCATCGACTCAAAGCCGGCGAACAAATTTACGTCATGCCGCACACGTTCAACTTCGGCATGGGTGAAAATTACACGCCGATTATGGGCGACAAAGATTTTGAAGTCATGATGAGCCGAATCGCCAAAAACACTGGCACGACGCTCGCCGAGGCGAAGGAAATTCTCAACGGCGCAGTCAAGCTCAAGAATCGCCACAGATTTTTAGGACAACTCCTGCACCGCAAAGGCTACGCCGGCTACGAAAAAGACATGGATTGGGTGCTCCGTCACCACTTCAACACGGTGGCGCGTTACGTTGCACTGGAGACCGAGTTCAAGCCGAAGGCGATTAGTTTGTTTGAGCGGGTGTTCGGCGCGTTCGATAAAGACCACTCAAAAAATCTTTTGGCGCAGTACACGAAAGACTACATCAACGACGTAAACGGCGTGCCCGCGTGGATTGACGAAGTTGTAAACAAAACGCTGAATCAGAATTACGCTTGGCGAAAAATTTTCATGCCGCTTTTGGGCGAGAAAGGCTTTCAGCGAATCGGAAACAGCGTCGCCGGCAGAATTGCTTATCTGAAACTGGGCATCGGCAACGTTTCAAGTGCGCTGATAAATTTCACACAACTGGTTAACGCGGCAGGTTATCTCGGCTGGAAACCGCTTATGAAACATTTCGGCAGGATTGTTTCACGCGGCGGAAAGCTCACGCAGGGCGAATTGCGAATCCTCAACGGTAGCGGCGTCTTACAGGACATCGGGCTTGACACGGCGAGCAGTTACGACAAAAATCGCGGCTACGGTTCAAGCTTGCCGATTCTCAAGCAACTTGATTGGCTTGGCAACAAAAGCATGATTCCATTCCAAAAGTGCGACGAACTTTGCCGAATCAGCACTGCACTTGCCGCCTACGAAAAAGCTTTAGCCGAGGGAAAGACGCAAGCTCAAGCGTTAGCTTACACGAAAAAAATTAACCGCGACGCCAATTTCAGCTATGGTGTGGAAGACGCTCCGAATATTTTGCGACGCGCAAGCACCTTCGGCAAAGTCGGCTTGCAGTTTTACAAATATCCGCTCAAGCAACTGGAAGTCATTGCGGACTTTTTGCCGCAAAACAAAAAGACCACCTTCAAGCAAAAGGCGCAGTTTTGGATTCCGTATTTCTTCGCGTGCGGCTTAATGGGCTTTTTTCCGTTCTTCGATTGGGGCGACGATTTCCTCAATAAAAATTTCCGGCTGTTCCCGAAAGATTTTCTGCAGAAGCTCGCAATCGAAGGCACGCAGGAAATTTTCGGCAAGGACAGCGAAACCGGACGCATGGTCGGCAAAGTCATCATGTACGGCGCACCCGCGCTCGCTAACATCGACGTAAGCAAACGCACCGGACTTGCAAGTATCATGCCGCAAGAAAGTTCAAATCTTTTGTTCGGTGCGACCGGCTCGACGATTTACGGCGTGGCCGCGAATCTTGCGCAAGGAAATTTCGCCAACGCATTGCGAAGTTTAAGCCCCGGACTTTTCAACATTTACGCGGCGATTGAAGGCGAAACCCGCGACATTCGCGGTAGAAAAGTTTCGGCTTACGAGGATATGTACGACCGAATTGTGCGCGGACTGGGCTTTAAATCGGTTGACGAATCGCTCGCGGCCGACATTCAGCGAATCAACTATAACGAGCGCGACGAGAAGGTTAAGGCCGAGCAACGAGCGATTGACGCTTACATTTCCGACGAATCGGAAGAAAATTTTCAGCGGTTGCGCGAATTGAAAATTAAACCCGAACGCGTGCGCGAAGAACGGCGCAAGAAAAAACTTGACCGACTCGAACGGCTTGAGGCGAACATGACGCGGGCGGAACGCAAGCGCAATCAATACCTTTTGGACTTCGCGAGGTAGCGAAGTTTTTTTATTGGAGTGATTGGCATGTATTTGAATTGGGCCGACGGCAACGGCGGACGAAAACTAATTGACCTTGGCGGCGGTTACGAAAAATACATTTTGCCCACGGCAAGCCCGTTCATCAAAGGCGGTGTCAAAGTCGGCAACGGCCTTTACATGTTCGGCGAATTTTTAAACGCGTTGCCTTTGGGCGGCGTGTCACTCGGCGAAGGATTTTCGCTCGACGACGGGACTTTGCAACTGGAAGTCGGCGGTGGACTTTCTTGGGTCGACGGAGTTTTAAACGTTGCACCACTGGGCGGCATATCTCTCGGCGAAGGATTTTCACTCGACGACGGAGTTTTGAATCTTGCGCCGAGCTCGCATTTGCCAAACGTGTACTTCGCGGGCAATTCAACTACTTTGCCCGAAGAGCTACAAGCAGGTTGTATCGCAATCGTCGGCGACACGCCTCAACTTTGCGACGGTGAAAAATGGATTCCGCTGGCTAATTACGCAGTCGAGATTGACACCGACGCCATTGCGCAAGCGATTGTCGACGAAATTACTCGCACTGTCCGGCAGGAGACAAATTATCTGAAGCTCGCTTACGGCGACGCACTCTGAGGAGGAAACAACAATGGCAAATCAATTTCTCAACATTTACAAAAATAATCCGACAGCGGGAGAAACGGACGGCACCGCTGTATCTACGGACGGAACTTTTACTTCGCCGCTTGATTTTACGCTTGACGCAAGTCAAAACGAATCGGCCGTTCAAAAGTGCGCAATTCGTTCTGAAAGTGGTTACAGTGCCGATAATGTCACGATTACCGACAAGAACGACACCAACGACCGCTTGAGTTTTTGTGAGACTGCCGGCGGCTCATTCGCCGATTCTGTAACTTTTGACGAGGTTGGTGCCGTCAACCAAATTTTCTACGTCAAAGCCAGTTCC
>CAMZDU010000136.1 GCA_947305445.1 uncultured Selenomonadales bacterium | reverse complement strand
ATGGGCGGCACGCTCCCCGCCACAATTTGGAGTCACTTTATGCAGAACGCGTTGCTTAACGTGCCCGTGCACGACTTCGACCCGATCGTCGTCGACAAACGCTCAACCAAAAACGTCGTTACCGAAGTGCGCGACAACAGCCGCAGTCAGCGTGATTACTATGACGAGCCGCGCCAAACTTACAGCGAGCCGGAACCCATTCGCGAGCCGGAGCGGGAACCCGATTATACGCGCAAGCCCGAAGGCGTGCCCGATTACGTCGAGCCGGAACCCATCCGCGAGCCGGAGCCTGTCTATCACGAGCCTGAACCGATTCGCGAACCGGAGCCGGTTTATCATGAGCCCGAACCGATTTATCACGAGCCGGAACCTTCGATTGACAATGCACCCACACCCGGCGACGAACTTTCCAAGGGCAGAGATTAGTTCCTACAAAAGCCTAAGATTTTGTTTGTGTCTGAAGGAAGAAATTAAATGCTAGAAAAAATTTTACATGAAGCGGTCAGCCGCGATGCGTCAGACATTCACTTGACGATCGGACAACCGCCTTTTTTTCGTGTCGCGGGCGAACTGTTTCAATGCGGCACGGCGTTGACCTCGCGGCAAGTGGAAGAGTTCCTTGACGAACTATTGAGACCGCGACTGCGCGAAGAATTTGAAAAAAATTTGGCAGTAGATTTTTCGCACGTCGACGAAAAAATTTCACGCCGCTTCCGCGTCAACATCTACCGCCAAAGAAAATTTCCTGCGCTTGCTCTGCGGCTGATTGCCAAGGAAATTCCGACGCTCGACGAACTCGGAGCACCTGCCGCGCTGAAAAATTTCTTCACCGCCGCGCAAGGTTTAATCCTCGTGACGGGCAGGACAGGTTCGGGCAAATCGACGACGCTGGCCGCCTTCCTCAACGAGCTGTGCAAAATTCGGCCGTGTCATTTGCTCACGCTCGAAGACCCGATAGAATTCGAGTACGCGGCGGAAAATTCTTTCGTCAGTCAGCGCGAACTCAACCAAGATTTTTTGAACTTCGCGGACGCGGTGCGCACGGCCATGCGCGAAATGCCCGACGTGTTGTTAATAGGCGAGATACGTGACGCGGCGACCATGCACGCAGCACTTGAGGCGTCGGCGGCGGGCGTGCTGGTTTTGGCGACGCTCCACACACGCTCGGCGGCGGAAACCGCAATGCGCGTCGAAACAATGTTTCCGCTCGTTCAGCGCGACGCAATCCGCGACCTCTTCGCCGACGAATTCAGCGCGATAATTTCGCAACAGCTCGTCAAAACTTCACGCGGACGACGATGCGCGGCCGAAGTTTTAATTGCTAACCCGGCGGCACGTTCGCTGATTCGGCAGGGCAAATATCTGCAACTTAAAAACGTCATGCTCAGCGGACAGTCGCAGGGCATGCAGACAATGGACAACGCGTTAAAGCAGTTAGGAATTGATTCGTTGTGAAAATGTCGGCTTTGTTACTTTTGCCATGATTATTGATGCTTTAGTATGAACACGCCCTAACAACGGGACATTCGTTTTCGAGTATTTTGACAAAGATAATCTGCTTGCATATAATTGACCCACAAAATGCAGCAGGGACTTGGGACTGAGGACGATGTTTTTCATTCCTAATTCCTCATTCCTAATTCCTAATTGAAAAAGGGGTGGCGGCAATGGATTTCGGAACGACTTCATTTGGCGAATCGTGCGGCGTCTTTGGCATGTACGACCTGAGCGGCGGCGACGTGGCGCAGGCGATTTATTACGGGCTTTACGCACTGCAACACCGCGGACAGGAGAGCGCGGGCATTGCGGTGACGGACACGTCGATTAAACGCGACAAAGTTATCTGTCACAAAGATCTCGGACGCGTCAACGAAGTTTTTCACGCAGAAAATATTTCCGAGCTTAAAGGCAATCTGGGCGTCGGGCACGTGCGCTACTCCACGGCGGGCGCGTCCACCCGCGAAAATTCTCAGCCGCTTGTCCTGGCATACATCAAAGGTACGCTTATGCTCGCGCACAACGGCAACTTAGTCAACGCGCCAAGGCTCCGACGTGAATTGGCAATGGGCGGCGCAATTTTTCAGACGACGACCGACACCGAAACGATTGCCTATCACATTGCCCGCGAGCGTGTCAAGTCTCGTTCCGTGCAGGAAGCGACCGTTCGCGCCCTACGCAAAGTTAAAGGCTCGTACTCGCTTGTCGTCGCCAGTCCGCGAAAATTAATCGGTGCCCGCGACCCGTGGGGTTTTCGCCCGCTGGTTATCGGCAAATTAGACAACGCTTATATCATAACCTCGGAGACCTGTGCGCTGGGAACCATCGACGCGGAATTTGTTCGCGACGTGGCTCCCGGCGAAGTCGTCACGATTTTTCACAACGGCAGAATCGAATCAAACATGGATTTGGCTCTGCCGAAAGAAAAATCCGCACGCTGTGTCTTCGAGTATATTTATTTTTGCAGACCCGACACGACTTTTGACGGCATGAGCGTCACGCAGTCGCGGATTATCGCCGGCAAACTGTTGGCTAAAATTCATCCCGTTGAGGCAGATTTGGTCGTCGGCGTTCCCGAAAGTGGCAACATGGCGGCGGTCGGTTACTCAATGGTTTCCGGCATTCCTTACGGTATCGCTTTCACGAAGAACACATACGTCGGCAGGACGTTCATTAAGCCGCAACAGTCCAGCCGCATGCAAAGCGTCAAAGTCAAACTCAACGTTTTGCGCGACGTTGTCAAAGGCAAACGGCTTGTTATGATTGACGACTCAATCGTTCGCGGCACGACGAGCAATCGGATTATCACAATGCTCAAGGAGGCGGGCGCGGCCGAAGTTCATATGCGCGTATCAAGCCCGCCGTTTTGTCACCCGTGTTATTTCGGCATAGACATTCCCGACGAAGAGCAACTGATTGCGCACAATCGCTCGGTCGAAGAAATTTGCAAGCTCCTCGGCGCGGATTCTTTGGGTTATCTGCCGATTGACAGCCTCGACGAGATGGCCGGCGGCCGTCCGATTTGTACGGCGTGCTTCAGCGGCAACTATCCCATTCCGCCGCCGACAGAAGACATTCGCGGCGAATATTTGCGCTAAAAAAATTCTTGCCGAATTGTTCAAGCTTAATGCCGTCGAATTTCGCGGCGAGCTTTTCACGGGTAGCGTTAAGTGCTACAATACGCCTCATGGAAAAGAAACTTAAACTTTTAACTTACGGCTGTCAAATGAACGTCGCCGACTCCGAACGCATGGCGGGGCTTCTGCAACAAATCGGCTACACTTTGACTGACGACTTCGACGCGGCGGACTTGATTCTGATTAATACGTGTTGCGTCCGAGCTACGGCCGAGGACAAAGTTTTCGGGCAAATCGGTCGATTCAAAGCTCTCAAGCGGCTCAAGCCGTCGCTGATTTTGGGCGTGACCGGCTGTATGGCGCAAAAGGAAGGAGCCGACTTAATCAAGCGTGCGCCGCATGTCGACTTCGTTCTAGGCACGGGTCAGACTTCGGAAGTTGCCCGCGTCGTCGAAAGTTTGGAGCGCGAACGTCGTCACGTCGTCGACACTTCCAACGTCAGTGGAGAAATTCCTACCGAAGTTTTTCCTCTGCGCGGAGGACAAGTCTCAACGTTCGTGCCGATAATGTACGGCTGCAACAATTTCTGCACGTATTGCATCGTCCCCTACGTGCGCGGTCGCGAGCGCAGTCGTCCGCCGGAAGAAATTTTTGCAGAAGTTCGTCAGGCCGTCGCCGAAGGTTTCAAAGAAATTACTCTGCTCGGACAAAACGTCAACTCCTACGCGGGCGGAATGACTTTCGCCGAACTTTTGACGGCTTGCGATAAAATTTCCGGCGTCGAGCGGCTGAGATTCATGACCAGTCACCCGAAAGATTTATCCGACGAATTGATTGACGCCATTGCGAACGGACAGCACATCTGCGAACATATTCACCTGCCCGTCCAATACGGTAGCGACGAAATTTTGCGGCGCATGAATCGAGTTTACACCGTCGAAAAATATTTGCGGCTTGTGGAAAAAATTCGCGCCGCCATTCCGAACGTGAGCTTGACGACAGATTTAATTGTCGGCTTCCCCGCAGAAACTGACGAAAATTTTTCCGAGACGCTCGACTTTTTGCGGACAGTCAAGTTTGACGCGGCGTTCACGTTCATTTACTCGAAACGGAGCGGAACGCCCGCCGCGACTTTCACCGACCAGATTGACGAGGCGACAAAACATCGCCGCCTTGACGAACTCATGAAGGTGCAAAACGAAATCAGTCTGGCGAAAAATTCTGCGCTGATTGATTCGGTTGTCGAGGTGCTTGTCGAGGGCGCGAGCAAGACTGACGAAAAAATTTTCACGGGACGCACGCGCTCCAACAAAATCGTGCTGTTCACTCACTGCGACGAGCGGGCTGGCGAACTCGTGCGCGTCAAGCTCACTCACGCGCAAACTTTTCTGTTAAAGGGCGAAATCGTACGCGCATAAATTTTGCGGCAGTCAACAAAAAAATTCTGCGCAGGGTAAAAAAAATCGGAGGCACTTCGGCGAGCGTCTCCGATTTTTTTTAACCAAATAACGCGAGAATTCCCCCGCCGCGCGGTGGGATGAATCGCGCCTTTTTGTTGACACGGTATATATAAGATTGATAAATTGCATTCAG
>CAMZDU010000135.1 GCA_947305445.1 uncultured Selenomonadales bacterium | reverse complement strand
TAGCTTACGGGCGTAGTCACCATCTCGACTACATTTTTGCGCATGGGCAAAGCCATAAGCTCATCAATCGTCGATTGTGAAGTGTACTCGCTGACAATGACGCCCTTCATGGTGCCGGCGGAGCGGATTTTTTTCGTCAAGGCGCGTGTGTCCACATCGTAGAGGCAGGGAATTTTTTCCGTCGTGAGAAATTCCGGCAAGGTCTTTTGCATGGACGAGCCGGACGGTTTTTCGCACAGCTCGCCGACGATAAGTCCGCCGACGAAACTTTTGCGGCTCTGATTGAATTGCTTCGCCGTGCCATAGTTGCCGATTAGCGGATAAGTCAACGTGACTATCTGTCGGCAATACGACGGGTCGGTCAAAATTTCTTGGTAGCCGGTCATGCCCGTGTTGAAGACGACTTCGCCTTCGGTTGTGGCGTTCGAGCCGCCGAAAAGTTGCCCGCGAAAAGTCGTGCCGTCCTGCAGTATCAATTTCCCTTTCAAAGTTTTCACCTACTAAATCACAATTTATTTTGTTATACTTACGCTAAAAGTTTATCACACAGCGGGCGGCATTGCAAACCGTTTGCCGCTGTATACAACAGCTCAAGCGTCGGCGAGCAGCGGCTCAAGTTGCAAATCCGTCAAAAGCTCGTTCGTCTGCAAAACGGTTTTATTCACGTTCAGCGCGTAGGCAATTACATCGTCGCGGCGGTTGCGTGCGTAAAGTTTTTCGTGTCCGGCGTAATACAAAAGACGGTTCGCCTCTTCGGTCGATAGTTTCATTGCCAGAGCAAGCGACAAAATTTTTTCGCGTGAAGGATTTTTTCTGCCGCCGAAAATGTGTTGAGCATAGCCCTCGTCCAACAGCGATTCGCGAATCACTTGCGCCCGCGTCAAATTTTTTTCGGCAAGCAATTTCTTCAGATACTGCGCCAACGTGAATTCTCGAAAATTTTCAGCGTTGTCATGCAAAAATTTTTTTACGTCGTCCGAGGCAGCCAATTCGTTTTCAAGCTGACCGGTGTCCTTTTCGGCCACGTTATCGCCTCCGAAAATTTTTTTATGTTCACTCGTTGTGAGGGGATAAAACAATTAGGAATTTGGAATTGTTTGAGTTTTGGTTTCAACAACCGTATCTGAATCATAATTCCTAATTTCACATTCCAAATTATTTTGTTTCCTCATAACAAGTTATGTTATCGCACGACCGATTGAAAGGCAAGGTGAGCCGATGAAAAAATCCGTCGCGGAGTTTCTCGACTTCAAGTTCAAAAAAATACAGCCGCTCAAGCAAACTGCCCGCGGCGAAGTGTGGCTTGCTCGTGAAGTTCAAAGCGGCGAACTCGTCGTTATAAAGCGCGTGGCGGCTACCGATTTGCCCTACGAAATTTTGCGGCAGTACGAATTCAAATTGCCCGCAAAAATTTTTTTCACGGCGCAGGACACGGCCGACACGGTTGTCGTCGAAGAATTCATTCACGACGAAAATTTGGCGATGCGCCTCGAACGAAAAGATTTTCTGTCCGAAACTCAAGTACGAGAAATTTTACTGCAAATGTGCGACGGGCTTGGAAAATTACACGAGCATCACATCATTCACCGCGACATCAAACCTTCAAACATGATTCTGCAGGGCGACAGAATTCGGCTTATCGATTTTGACGCCGCAAGAATTTTCAAGCCCGGTCAAGAGAACGACACGAAAATTTTGGGCACACGCGGCTACGCGCCGCCCGAACAGTTCGGCAGCGGACAGACCGACCCGCGCAGCGACATTTACGCGCTCGGCATCACGATGAAAATTTTGCTCGGCGGACAATACGGAGGCTTGAAAAAAATTTTGGACAGGTGCACGGAGCTTGATCCGAAGAATCGCTTTCAAAACGTCGACGAACTCAAAAGCGCACTCACTAACGACAAGCCGCGCAGAAAAATTTTCCCGCCGTTGATTTTCGTGACGGTCGTCGGAATTTTTTTGTTGGCAACAATTTCGCCACTACACCGCGCAGAATTTTCGCCGGAAGAAAAAATTTCAACACCGCAAAAAATTTCAACGGCCGCCGAAGAAAATATTTCCGCGCCCGCACAAACCGAAACGTTCAATCTGCCGACAATCAGTCCGCCGCCAATCTCAACAGAACCGCCGACACCACAAAAATTTTCGCCGCCCGCACAAACCGAGACATTCACTCCGCCGACAATCAGTCCGTCGACGCCAATCTCAACAGAACCGTCGACACCACAAAAATTTTCGTCGCCCGCACAAACCGAGACATTCACTCCGCCGACAATCAGTCCGTCGACGCAAAATCTTTCGGGTTTGCTCAAGACCGAATTCTATTTAAACGGCGTCGCTTATTATCAGCACGAACATCGCGGAGAGCGCACGCAAATTTCTCGCGTCGAGTGGCCGCAAAGTCGCGTAAGTCTACACATAATCAACGACACCGGCAACCCTTGGAAGTCGCCAACGATAAAATTCACGCTGGGACAAAATTGGGGTGACAAATTCACCGACACGAAAACTTTGCCGACATTGGCCGCAGGTGAATCCGCCGACTTTGAAATTCCCTTCGCCCTGTTCACAATCTCCGACAGACCCGACACGCTCGCCTATGTGCAAATTTATCTTGACGGCGACGAACGCAAGATGGACGAGCATTATTGGGCGATATGGTTTGAAATTGTCGATTGAAATTTTTTCGCCGAGTGTACCCGACGGGTAAGTCACACGGCGAAAATTTTTTTGTACAATCATGATGACGATTGACGGCGAATCTATAAACAAATGCGCCATATCCTGATTAAGCGTCCTGCGACTTATATGCTAAACTAAATCAAACCGCCCTATCGAGAAGGGAGCCGCACATGGAAAGCAAGAAAGACATCATTTACAAGCAAATCGGCGCGAAGATTGCCTACTACCGAACGATTCAGCAAATGACGCAGGACGAGCTTGCCGAGCGAGTACACATGAGCCGCAGTAGCATAGGGCGCATTGAGCGCGGCAAATACAACAGCGGCGTACCGATTTCCACATTGCTTGACATTGCCGAGGCTTTGGGCACCAACTTGGGCTCACTTGTCACTTTCAGCGAAGAGGAAGAAAAAATTTGGCGGGGCACTGACGATTTGAGGAGGTCTTGATATGGAAGTTGCGATTATGATTGTGCTGACTCTCATTGCAATGGTGGTACCCATGAGCCTGGTAACGGCGATACTTATCGGCTCGCTCCTTGCCGGATTTTTTTTCGCGCCCGCGCTGTACGTTGCGGGAATATCGTTTTTAGTTCTTCTTATCAAGACGAAAGTCACAGGATAATTTTTTCGACGAAAGGAGGTTACCGACATGCAGACAGCTCAAGCAATTTGCACTTGTGGAAAAAATTTGGGTTCGGTGCGCGTGGACAGCGACAACGAACATGTGACGCACGGCACATGCCCGCACTGCAAGAAACGTTACACCATCGTCGCGGGCAAGGGCAGAATTCGTGTCATGACGCAAAATTGAGGAGGCATTGACGTGAACAATTACAGAGACAAATATTTTGAAGCGAATCCTTCAAATCACGGCTGGTATACTTGCGTTCGCTGTGGAAGGAAGTTGCGCAGGGGCGACGCGGACATTGATCACATTTTGCCGCAAAGCTACGGCGGCGGCGACGGACTCGACAATCTGCAGTGCCTGTGCAAACATTGCAACCGCTCCAAACAAGACAGCTTGCGCGACACCCTCTCAGATTATGCGCGCAACAATGCCGACCGCGCTCATAGAAAATTTTTCGGCGATTGAGGAGGAAATTTCATGGGATTCTTTGACACGCTGGGTAGCCTCGGCAAGGCAATCGGTAAGGCGGCTGTAGATGGCATTGAAAAATTTCAAGCTAACGTGGAACGCCAAAAGGAAGACTTTCGACACGAATACCGATACGACGACCAAAGGCTCATAAACATTCACCGCGACAGAAGCGAATCCAAAGTCTGGCGGGCGGCGGCAATGGGTGTCTTGAAAGAACGCGGCTATCGCCTCATGGACGACGGACAGTGGATTAAACATTGACGCACATAATTGACGGTTAAATTTATCGTACTGTGAAAAATAATTTGCACCTTGCCAAATGCAGTGCACCTCGCTGAAAAATTTCATGACGGCTCTTTCGGCTCCGATTTTGGTCGGAGCTTTTTTATTGTGCGGCGTGTGATATAATCGTCTAAAAAATTTTTGGCGAGTGGCCGACAAAAAAAATCTCCCGCTGAAAAATTTGCTGATTCACACGCGGGAGAGATCAAAGTTTTTTGCTCGGCGCGAAAAAATTTTCTTGCCGAACTTCGCGGCCGACTTCGACGAAAATTTCAGCGACCGTTAATCGATGGGCAGACGAGGTGATATTTCATGCACAAAATTTTGACGGAAGCTTTGCGCGACGAAACAATTTCGGCGGCGGCCAAGAAGTTTTCACGGCGCGGAGAGTTTTTGATTTACGGCGTGGCGGGCGTGCAAAAAATTTTGCCGACGGCGGCCGCGTTCGAGCTGAATCCGCGCCCGACGATAATTTTAGTCAGCGACCGCGAAAAAATTTCTCCGTGGCGCGACGACCTTGCCGAATTCCTGCCGACCGTCGAGGTTGTCGAATTGCCGGAACTTGATTTAATCGACGTGCAAGCGACAACCGTCGGCATT
>CAMZDU010000134.1 GCA_947305445.1 uncultured Selenomonadales bacterium | reverse complement strand
GCCGTTCGGTGTTGCCGGAGCTTGTCGGGATTGTCAAGCAGCCGACTTTATGTGAACCGCCGTCGAGGCCAGGGCCGCCCGTGAACAATCCGTAGCCGTAAGAAACTTGGCAAACGTCTTCGGCAGTGCCGCCCGCCGCGCAGATTGCCCGCGCCGTACAATCTTCCCACAGGTCAATGTCCTCCTGCGTATAGAAAGCGACGACGCGCTTGCCGGTGGTGCCCGACGTGGATTGAATGCGCACGCACTCTTTCAAGGGCACGGCAAGTAAACCGTAAGGATAAGCCGCTTTCAAGTCCGCCTTTGTCAAAAACGGAAGCTTGTGCAAATCGGCCGTCGATTTGATGTCGTCGGGCGTGACGCCGTGTTCTTGCATCTTCTTGCGATAGTAAGGCACATTGTCCCACACGTAGCGCACCTGTTTGGGCAACAGCTCGTCTTGCAACGCTTTTATACGCTCAATCGGTGCGCACTCGATATCCTCTTGAAAGTAATGACTCATTAAAACTACCTCTTTCCGTCAACTACTCCGCGTTGGGAGCTTACAGTCGGACTTTCGTCCGCCGCGGCTGATTAACTTCAGCCTTGCAAAATGCAACATTCGTTGTTTTTTTCGGCAGAACGATTTGACTGCCAACCGCCTCGCTTCGGCAATTAGAAATCTCAAACAATTCCTAATTGTTTTGTGCCTACACAACTGAATATAGATTGCGCCCATAGACAACGCAACCCTCAAGCTGGTTGACCGACACTTGAGGGAATTGTTACGTCAGTTAATTGTGCGGACGCGATACTCGGTCTGCGGCAATTATAATCTGCGCGAAGGTTTCTTGCAAGAATCAGCCGCCGAAAGTTTTGCGACGCGTCTGAGGTGGCTCGCCTTGTCAAAAATTTTGCCGCGCTGTAATTTGAAAAGGGGAGTGATTGTACGAATAGTTGAGGTGCCCCAATCTATCTTGATTTCCTAATTGAGTTACCGACGAAATTAACGGCGAAGTTTCTGAACTTCTTCTAGGAGATATTCGTTTTTGATTTTTATGTAAGTGCCCTTCATGCCGAGAGATTTTGATTCGATGACGCCGGCCGATTCAAACTTTCGGAGCGCATTGACGATGACCGAACGGGTAATGCCTACGCGGTCGGCTATCTTCGAGGCGACAAGAAGGCCTTCGTTGCCGTCAAGTTCGCCGAGAATGTTTACGGCCGCTTCCGCCTCCGAATAACTCAAAGTCGCCAGCGCAATTTGAACGGTAGCTTTTTTGCGCGCTTCCTGTTCAATCTTTTCCGTGTGGTCGCGCAAAATTTCCATGCCCACGACGGTTGCTCCGTATTCGGCCAACAGTAAATCGTCGTCAGAGAAATTTTTTTTGTGGCGACCGACAATCAAGGTACCGATTCTGCGTCCGACGCCGTAAATCGGAACGACGGTGAAATATTTTCCGCTGACGGGCGAATTGCCATTCTCGTCGAAATAATTTTCGGGGTTGGCCTGCGTTTCGTCGAAGTGGTTGAGCCAGCGAATATACGGCGCGGGAAATTTGCCCTTGCTTATGAGCTGTTCGACAGCGGAACTGTCTGCTTCGCCGGTGAGCGCGTAACCGTAAATGTTGCCCTTCTTGTCAGCGATATAGATGTTGGCGTCCAAAACGTTGCCCAGGACTTTTGAAATCCCGTCGTATTCCACGTTTTCGGCGCGTTGGAGCAACTTGTTGATTTCGCGAGTCTTCTCCAAAAGCGTTATCATATAAAAACCTCCTAAGGGATTGGAACTATTCGCCGGTGCCGACCCCTGAATGTCAATATTCTAGATTTATAGTAACACGAAATTTGATAATGTCAAATTAATTTTCAGAATTTTTCTTGACGGCGGGCGGCAAAAGTTGTAAACTTTTTGCAACAGGAGCAATCGGCTCCGCCAAGTGTTTTCGTTTATCAAAGGGAGGAATGCCAAATGGGTAACCGCAGGAAAATTGTTGTCGTCGGAACTTCCAACGTCGGCTCAGCAGTCGTCAACAAACTTGCCGATTTCCAGCTCGCTTCAGAAATCGTTTTGATCGATCTTAACCAGGATAAGGCATGGGGCGAGGCCACCGACTCCAGCCACGCAACCGCTTGCGTCTACAGCACGAATATCAAATTCCGCGCTACCGGTGACTACAGTGCCTGTGCAGGCGCAAACATCGTCATCATCTGCGCAGGTCCGTCGATTCGCCCCGGCGAAACTCCCGACAGACTTAAACTCGCGGGCACCAACGCCAAGATCATGAACTCGGTTTTCCGCTCCGTCGCCGAACACACCAAAGAGGCCGTCATCATTCTTATCACCAACCCGCTTGACGTTGCCACTTACGTTGTCAGCAAAATCGCCGACGAAATCGGCTATCCGCGCAATCTGATCCTCGGCACCGGCACCATGTTGGAGACTTACCGCTTCCGCCGCATCCTCGCCAACAAATACGAAGTTGACCCGAAGAACATCAACGGCTACGTTTTGGGCGAACACGGCAACGCGGCTTTCGTCGCTTGGTCGACCACCGGTTGCGCAGGCTTCCCGCTCGAAAAACTCGACGAATATTTCCGTCACACCGAGCCGCTTGACAAGAAAGCTGTTGAGCAAGAGCTTATCCAGGTTGCTTACGACGTTATCAATCGCAAGGGCTACACGAACACCGGCGTCGCGATGGCTGCCGTTCGTTTCGTTAAATCCGTGCTCTACGACGAACATACAATTCTGCCCTGCTCCGCTATTCTGGAAGGCGAATACGGTATCAAAGACGTTGCGCTTTCGATGCCCCGCATGATTTGCGCCGACGGCATTATGCGCGTGTTTGAGGTTTCTCTCACCGACGAAGAACTCGAAAAGATGTATGCCGCGGCAAAATCTGTGCGTTCTGCCCTCGACGGTGCGGGAATCAAATAATCTCCCGCAATCAACTTTTTCGCAATCAAAAGCACTTCCGACTTCTGGAGGTGCTTTTTCAATTAGGAATTGTACGGAGTGTGTGTTTGACGGCGATAACACCACAACTCAAAAACATTTCTAATTTCTAATTGTTAAAAGTGGTGATATGAGCCGCTCTTTACTTTTGAAGTTTTTAAATGCTAAAATGGGTGTAATAAAAATTTTTTGCTTTAAGTTCTACAAATCTGAATGCAACGCCAGACTTCACAAACAAATAAATGCGGCAGGTTTAACCTGCAATCAAGAGAAAAAGTTTAGGCGAGACATGCAAACAAAAACTCTGTAAGCTGTTAACTATGGAGGGGAAATTTTTTGGAGACACGAATTTACAATTTCAATCCTGGGCCGGCGACGTTGCCGCTCGAAGTTTTGCGCGAGGCTCAATCGGAGTTTCTGAACTTCGGTGGCACCGGCATGTCGATTATCGAGATAAGTCACCGTTCAAAGCCTTACGAGCAAGTTCACAATCAAGCAAAGGCCGACATTTTGGAGCTTATGGGTTTGGGCGACGATTACGACGTGCTGTTTATTCAAGGCGGCGCGTCGCTTCAGTTCGCGATGATTCCGATGAACTTCGCCACGAAAAAAAATCCCGGTGCTTACGTCTTGAGCGGCAACTTTGCGACGAACGCTTACAAAGAGGCCGCAAACCTCGGCGTCGGTGAAATTGTTGCCTCGACCAAGGACGAAAATTTCCGCCGCGTGCCCCGTCAAGACGAGCTTAAGATCAATCCGAATGCCGCTTACGTTCACGTCTGCTACAACAACACGATTTATGGCACGGAATTTCATTACGTCCCCGACACGGGAGCAGTCCCGCTCTTTGCCGATATGTCCAGCGACATGCTCAGCCGTCCCGTCGATTTTAAAAAGTTTTCGCTGATTTATGCCGGCGTGCAAAAAAATCTCGGTCCTGCCGGCGTCGTGATTGTCGTCGCGAAAAAATCGCTCGTCGAAAAAAGTTTAGAGACGCTCCCGACGATGCTCCGTTACGACACTTTTTACAAGAAAAATTCGCTCTACAACACGCCGCCCGCCTTCAGCATTTACATGGTCGGCAAAGTCGCCGCGTGGATTAAAGCTTGCGGCGGACTTGAAGAGATGGCTCGGCGCAATTCCATAAAGGCGAAACTTCTTTACGACGCGATTGACGGCTCCGACGGTTTTTATCTCGGGCACGCCGAAAAAAATTCGCGCTCGTTCATGAACGTGACGTTTCGTCTGCCGAACGAGGAGCTGGAGAAAAAATTTGTCGCCGAAGCTCTCGAACATAACCTCAGCGGCGTGAAAGGTCATCGCTCTGTCGGCGGAATGCGTGCTTCGATTTACAACGCAATGCCGATTGACGGCGCACAAGCTTTGGCCGACTTTATGAACAAATTCCGCAAGGCGAACGCTTAAAATTTTTTGGAGAGTGATACGAATGGCTATGACCATGAGCGAAAAAATTCTCGCACGACACGCGGGGCTTGACGCCGTGGAAGCGGGACAACTTGTAATCTGCGACCTTGACCTCGTTATGGCGAACGACGTGACGGGTCCGCCGTCAATCAAGGAGTTTGAGAAAATCGGACGGCCTGTCTTCGACGCGAATAAGATTGCGCTGATACCCGACCACTTCCAGCCCGCCAAGGACATCAAAAGCGCAGACCTGGCCAAAATTATGCGCGACTTCGCTCGCAAAAATAAAATCGCTCACTACTTCGAGCAAGGACGCGTCGGCATTG
>CAMZDU010000133.1 GCA_947305445.1 uncultured Selenomonadales bacterium | reverse complement strand
TTTGTCCGACGCGTCGACAAATTTTGTGCTAAGAATTTGCCGACCGTGCACACGAAATTTTTTTTGCCGTTTAAAGCCGCGGCGAAAAGCGCACTGTTAAAGTTTTCCATGACACGCGGAAAAAAATCTGCGCGGGTGTCGAAGCTGTGGACTTTAGCCGCGCAGAAAAATTTTTCGCCGCTCGTCAGCGTAATCGTCCCGAATTTCAATCACGCACCTTTCCTGCGTCAACGGCTTGAAACAATTTACAGTCAGACTTACAAAAATTTTGAAGTGATTTTGCTCGACGACGCTTCGACCGACGCAAGCCGTGACATTTTGCGCGAATTCCAAAAAATTTACGAAAGCAATACGCGGCTTATTTTTAACGCGAAAAATTCCGGCGGCGTCTTCAATCAGTGGCGCAAAGGCCTGGCGGCGGCTCGCGGCGAATTGATTTGGATTGCCGAAAGCGACGACTTCAGCGCGGAAAATTTTTTGTCGGAGCTGGTGTCCGCCTTTGCCGACGATACAATTCAACTCGCCTTTTGCCGCACGGATTTTATTCAAGACGGCCAAAAAATTTTCACGACCGAAGAATATCTCATCGACCTGCCTGACTTCGATTGGACGAAAAATTTTGCAGTGACGGCCGCCGATTTTGTCGCTCAAGGTTTCGCGATAAAGAATATTATACCGAACGTCAGCGGCGTCGTTTTTCGTCGTCCGAAAAATATTCGCGCCGAAATTTTGCAGTTGTGGCAACAGATGAAACTTTGCGGAGACTGGGCATTTTATCTGGACATCATCAAGGGCGGCTGCGTGTATTACTCTCCGCACGCCACAAATTTTTATCGCGTCCACAAAAACAGCACGTCGCTTAAAATTCAGCGGGAGCCGCGCTATTTCGTCGAGCACGAACTTATTGCCGAATTTGTCGCGAAAAATTATCGCATGCCCGAAGAAATTCACGAGGCGCACTTTAGGCAACTGGAGATGCATTTTTTCGGCTACTACGGCGGCAAAGACGAGCGCGAGCTTAAAAAACTTTTTGACGTAAAAAAAATTGTGCGTATCAAGCGCAAGCCGAATATTTTAATGAGCGTCTTCGCCCTGACAATCGGCGGCGGCGAAATTTTTCCGCTGACTTTGGCCAATGAATTGAGCCGTAAAGGTTTTGCCGTGACGGTGCTCGATTTTCAAAGAGCCGACGATTTGCCCGACGTGCGAAAAAAACTCGACGCGACCGTCCCGCTCGTCCGCTTAAACGACACGGGCGGCCTTGCCGAGGTCGTCGACCAATTTAAAATCGACGTGATTCACACGCATCACGGCGTAGTTGACGAGGCGACCACTTACGTTGCCGAAAATATTCCCGAATTGCGCCACATAATCACGCTCCACGGCCTGTACGAAGCGACCGAAAAAGATTTTCTGAGCCGACTTCTTCTGCGCGAAAAAAAATTCGTCTCGGCCTTCGTCTATATTGCCGAAAAAAATTTGACGCCGTTCCGTGAAAATAATTTCGGGCGCGAAGAAATTTTTCACCGCATCGGCAACGGACTTGAACGCGAGCCGATAACTCCCGTGTCGCGCTCCGAGATGGGCATTCCGGAAAATTCTTTTGTCGCGTGCGTGGTAAGCCGTGCCATTCCGCAAAAAGGTTGGCAGGCGGCAGTCGACGCCGTTACGCTTGCCAACGAGCGTGGCGGTCGACGTATCGATTTGATTTTGGTCGGCGCGGGCGAAATGTACGACAAACTCAAAGGTCACGTTCCAAATTTCGTCCACTTGGTCGGCTTTCGGAGCAACGTGCGCGATTATTTTGCTGCGGCGGATGTCGGATTGTTGCCGAGTGAATATGCCGGCGAAAGTTTTCCGTTGCTGATTATCGACAGCTTTTTTGCCGGACGTCCCGTCGTCAGCTCGAACTTAGGCGAAGTCGCCGAAATGGTCGAAGACGCTGGAATTGTCTTCGATTTGATTGACGGCAAAGTTCCCGTTGCCGAGCTGGCGAAAATTTTGCGCACTCTTGCCGACAACGTCGCGCTTTACGAAAAACTTAAGAGCCGCGTCACCGAGGTCGCAGAAAAATTTTCCATTGAACACGTCGCGGAAAAATACATCGAACTTTACGAGGAAAATATCTCATGAGTATTTACGGAGCCGCACGAAATTTTATAATCGAAAGATTGTTGCGTCCTTTGGCAGATTTTTGCGCCGTCAATCGTCCCGAACTGTACGAATATATTTTTTACGACTTGTATCACACGACACACCGCGAGGATTTGGGCGAAGTTCTCCTCTTGCACGTGAGCAACATGGAAGATTTCATTCAACTTAAAAGCGAAAACGACTTCGCCTTGAAAGTGCCGTTTGAATTTGCCGCGCCGCCCGTCAAGTTCAAGGTTGCGGCTGTCGTTCACATCTTCTATCCCGAACTTGCCGAAGAGATTAAAAATCTTCTGCTGAACATTCCGTGCGCGGTCGACGTGTTCATCTCCACGACTGACGAACAAAAAAAATCTGCCGTCGAAAAAGTTTTCGGCGACTTCGACAGGGGACGCGTCACGATAAAAATTTTTCCGAATCGCGGGCGCGACATTGCTCCGGCGTTTGTCGGCTTCCGTGAAATTTACGGCGACTACGATGCGTGCGTTCACATTCACACAAAAAAATCTCCGCATGCCGAAAGACGACTTGCCGGCTGGCGCAATCATCTTTACAAAAATCTTTTGGGCAGTCCCGAAATCGTCGGCGGCATTTTAAAAATTTTGTCGTACGAACATATCGGCGCGGTCTTCCCGCAATATTTCGATCCGATTCGGATTTTCGTGAACTGGGGCAGAAATTATTCCGTCACGAAAAATTTTTTGCACGGGCTTGGCGTCGAGGTTGACAATCGCAACTTAATCGAGTTTCCTGCTGGTTCAATGTTTTGGTTTAAGCCGCAAGCACTTGCGCCGCTTTTTGATTGCGGGCTGACTTTCGACAATTTCCCCGAAGAGCGCGGGCAGGTTGACGGGACGCTTGCTCATGCGATTGAGCGGGCGTTTCTTTTTGTAGTCGAGGCGGCCGGATTTCGTTGGGTCAAAATCATTGCCGACGAAAAATTTTCAACAATGACGCCAACGCTAAAATCTCCTTCGCAGACGGAGCTTGACGCCAACATTGCGCGGGCTTGTCATTCGGTTTTGAAAAAATATTGAGGTGAGAATTTTGAACTTGGACGGCTTCTCCATGCGGCCGCTGACACTCGAACTTGAACGCGCATTGGTCGGCGGTCGCGTCGACAAAATCACGCAACAGAACAAAGCGAATTTGACAATCACAATCCGTCAACCGGGACGCACGCTTCTTTTGAGATTGTCGACCGCGCCGCAAAATCCGTCGGTGCACTTGCTCGGCAAGCCCGCCGAAAATTTGCCGGAGCCGCCTACGTTTTGCATGGTATTGCGGAAAAATTTGGAGGGCGGCAGAATTGCGGCGATTCGTCAACATGAACTCGACCGCATAATTTTTGTCGACATCGACTCAATCGGTGCGGGCGGACGAATTCGCACGTTCACTCTTGCGGCTGAACTTATCGGCAAATACAGCAACTTGATTCTCGTCGCCGACGGAGTGATTGTTGACGCGCTGAAGAAAATCGGCACGAACTCCAGCCGCGTGCGCACCGTCCTGCCCAATCAGAATTATCAGTTGCCGCCGGCGCAGAACAAGCTTGATATTTTTTCTTGCGACGTTGAAAAAATTTTGGAACGGATAAAAACTGATGATTCGCGGCTCGACAAGGCGATTATGAATTCTTGTCAAGGCTTCGGTCCGCAAAGTGTTCGCGAAACGATTTACCTTGCCGGATTGCCGAACGATATAAAAATTTCCGCGCTTGACGAAAAAGACTTCGACAGCTTGCGCGACGCGTTGATTACTATCCGCGACGCCGCTCTAAATCCGACTCCGTGCATGATTGAGGACGCGGGCAAAGTGCTTGCAATATCCGCCGTCAAGCTGAATTATCTGCGCGGCAATGTTCGGACGTTTGAAACTCTGTCGGAGCTGTTGGAAGTCGCCGACGAGGTTGCGGGCAGTTACGTGCCGCCCGACAAGGAAAAATTTTCCAAACTCGTCGGCAATGAACTGCGCCGCGCTGTCAATAAAATTTCCGTGCTGGAGAGCGAACTTGCCGCCGCGGAGAACGCCGACTTGTGGAGAATTCGCGCCGATAATCTGTCGACGTATCGCTATCAATTCACCGACCACGCCGACGACGAAATTGTCGTTGCCAACATTTACGACGGCGAAAAAATTTCCATACCGCTCGACCGCCGACTGACAATCGCCGCCAACGTTCAGGCTTGCTACAAGAAATACGACAAGCTCAAGCGTTCGACGAAATTTATTGCCGAGCAGATTGATCTTTGTCGCGTGGAGATTGCCTATCTGGAAAGCGTTGCGCATTCGCTCACGGCCTCGACGACGCTTGCCGACATTGACGAGATACGCACGGAACTTATTGCCGGCGGTTATCTTAAGGACGCACGTAAGAAGACCGCGCTAAGCAAAAAGCCGCAACCGTTGAAGTTCACCGCGCCCGACGGTACGGAAATTCTCGTTGGCAAGAACAACGCACAGAACGACCGGTTGACTTTTAAAATTGCCGCGCCCGACGATCTGTGGTTGCACACAAAGGACATCACCGGCTCGCACGTCATTGTTC
>CAMZDU010000132.1 GCA_947305445.1 uncultured Selenomonadales bacterium | reverse complement strand
TGCCTTGCGGGTGAAGGCAACATCTTGCCACGAACACGGCAAATCGGTGAGCCTCTCGCGGGTTGTTCAAGTCATAAATTTTTTTTCCGAGTTCAATAAAATTGCTCATGGTCGCTCCAACGGCTTAACCGCCAAAAAAATTCCCTCCGCTGCGGAGGGATATCAATTACAGATTAGCGATTGCATTTTACACGTTGACGCCGTAGTTTTTGCCGAGCGCGGCAAGTCCGCCGCTCCAGCCCGCGCCGATTGCGTTAAACTTCCACTCGCCGCGATTGCGGTAAATTTCGCCGACGACAACGGCCGTCTCAATCGAAAAGTCTTCGCCCAGGTCGTAGCGAATAATTTCTTGACCGTTCTCGTCGTTGACTACGCGAATGTAAGCGTTGCTGACTTGTCCGAATTTTTGCTTACGTGCTTCGGCGTCATAAATGGTGACGGTAAAGTCAATCTTGTCAACGTTTTCGGGAACTTTGCTGAGGTCGACTTTGATCTCTTCGTCGTCACCCTCGCCCGCGCCGGTAAGGTTATCGCCCATGTGTTCGACCGCGCCGCTCTTGTGCTTGAGGTTGTTGTAGAAGACAAAATCATCGTCGCTGTTGACTTTGCCGTTGGGACCGAGCAGGAATGCCGCCGCGTCCAGGTCGAAGTCGTGGCCGCCGTCGTACTTGTTGACGTCCCAACCGAGACCGATCAAAAGTTTCTTCAAGCCGGGATTACCCTTCGTCAAGTCAACTTTCTGACCCTTTTGCAAACTGATAGCCATTAAAAATTCCTCCCCAAAAAATTATTCCTGGCGGATTTGTTGAGCCGCCTCCCATTTCTTGAACTCTAAAGGATTATAATTCAACATTCCGATATTTGGAATTTGATCAACCAAACAATATCGCTCAGGCAAACCACTGATGTATTTATGTCGAGTGAATCTGGGCGGATTATATAAAGCCTCTGCCGTCGGCGGATCAATAAATTTGTCACCGGCAAGATCCTGTCTTACAAAAAACGCATTGACACCGCTTAAACACGTACCGACAAGCCGATAGCCGAGTTGCCTGCCCAAAAGTTCCAAAGCTTTCAGTGACGCGCCTTGCCAATCGGAGCCGTCCCAAATATGGTTTTCATTATAAGCCATTTTCCAATCGCAATTCGGTGGAAATTTAGATATATACTCAATGGCGACGACACGCGGGCGCACGACGTTAATCGCTTCCCAAACGTAATAATCATTGCCATCAATATCAATGCTGAGCAAATCTATTTCAACTTTGACTTCCGCGTTGCTTATCAGATCGTTTATGTTGTCCTTCGTGATAAATGCGTTAATTAAACCGAGACGACCGTTTCTGATAACCGGAAAAAATCGAACAAAAGCATCTTTGAATTTATTTTCGTCGCCTTCAATCCAAAGCCCGCGCCAACCTTTGAACAGCAGATAGTGGCTGTTGCATTCGAGACCGTTTTCTACTCCGAATTCGACAAAAAATTTATCCGTCGTTCCTATGCGATTAAAAATCTCTTCGATTATTCCATCCTCATCGTTTTGCGAATAGACTTTAAATCCATACAGCTCAAGACATTTCGGGTTTTCAAGACGCTTGAGGGTCAATCGCTCATATAACATTCCGGATCCAACATAAGAATACGTAACCATTTGTTCTAAATTCAAAAAAACACTCCCTCAATCTTTACGGCCGACAGTCCAGCGCAAACCCCAGTCGAAAGCGCGATCCATTTGTTCGGAGTCGTCGAAGAACTCGACAACTTTTTCGACGCTGAACGTGCCGCCGACGTTTTCGAGCAGAGCAATGGCGCAGGTGTGCTTGCGCGAGCCGTATTCGTCCATGCGAACGATAAGTTCGGGGCTGCCGGGACAATTCACGGTGACGACGCCATTGGCCTCTTCCCAGTTGGCCGCACCCTCGTAAATGAACGTGTAAATCAAAATGCGGCGAATCCTGTCGGCGAACTTGCCGTTGACGCGAATTGTTTCGCCGGAAGCAACGGAGCCGGTTCTGTCGTCGCCGTCGAGCGCGATATACGGCGGATAGTTCAGCTCGCCGAAGTGATTGCCAAGAGCTTGCACCGCGCCGAGTGAGCCGTCCTTAAGCTCGAACAGACACGCCAAGTCCAAATCGATGCCGCGATTTGTAAAGCGGCTGAAGAAACCGGATTTTTTCTGCGGCTGACTCCAGTTGAGATTGATGACAATTTCGCCGAGTACGTCGCCGCGTTTGATCAAGCTGACTTTCTGGCCTTTGCGCAGTTCAACTTTTTTGGGCGGCTCCTCGCGACGGGGATTGGTTGTCGGCGGCGGTTCGTCACGACGTGTGTCCGCTGAACGTTCGCGACCCATGTTAATGCCTTTGGAGCGTTTGCGGCTCGTGTCAATCTTCGGGCGTTCAGGTTCGGGCGGTGGCGGCGGCGGAGTAATATCGCTGACTTCGATGCCGAAGTCGTTGCACAGTGCGGCCAGCCCTCCGCTGAAGCCCGCGCCCGTCGCGTTAAACTTCCACGCGTTCTTATAACGATAAACTTCGCCCAGGACAATCGCCGTCTCGACCGTGAAGTCTTCCAGCGGGAAAGTCGCAATCTCGCTGCTTGCGCCGAAAATTTTCAAAACCGCACTGTGAATCATGCTGAAATTTTGCCGACGTTTATCGGCGTCGTAAATCGTGGCGGTCAACGAAATTTTTTCGACGTGGCGGGGAATGCGCGACAGATCAATTTCAATCGAGTCGTTGTCGTTGTGAGTGACGGCTCCCGATTTGTGGCGGGCGTTGCCGTAGAAAACAAAATCTTCGTCACCGGCAACTTTGCCGCGCCCGTCGGTGAGGAAAGCGGCCGTGTCAATCTCCAGCGCGGAATCCGGTCGCTCAAATTTAATCGTCAGAAAATTTTCGTTGAGCGGAATTTTTTGCCCTTTGCCAAGTTCCATCGTATCACCTCCGTGTCAGCCGTTAAGTTTGTTGCGGTAAAAATTCATAAATATTATTAGGTTCGCGATAAGCGCGGCGTGCTTGCCGTTGCCGGCGGAAAATTCGCGGTGAATAATTTCATACAGCTCGCGGTTGTCGAAGTTGTCCAACGCGCCGAGCATTCCCGCCAGTTGCATTTTAACAAAAAAATTCGTAACTTCAAAGCGGTAACCGACATTCTGCGCGAAGAATTTTAAACTGCCCGTGAACTCGTCTAGCAGGTCAACGCCTTTAATCAGCGGGTCGAGCCAGAATTTTATTTCATCGTGCGGAGTGCGTTTTGTTCGCGACCAAGAATTTTTTGGCGAGCGGTGGATATACAGCGGCGTCGGCACGCGCAAAATTTTTTTTGCCGAGCAAATAACTTTGAACGTCCAGAGCACGTCTTCGGAAATTTTTATCGGCGGGAAAAAAATTTTGTCGGCGACGAGAAAATCACGGCGAACAAATTTTTCCCACGGTGCCCAGCCGTAACGAGTCTGCAAAAAATTTTCCACGCGCCCGCCAAGTTCATCGGTCTCAAACATCGGCTCATCAATCGGAGTAGGCGTTTTGTCCCAAGCCGAAACGACGAGATTTTCCGCCGAAAATTCTTCGCCGCACAAAAAACCGCGCTCCATGTAAACAACGTCCGCCCGATAAGCTTGCGCAAAATTATACAGCGTCTCCAGCGCGTCGGCAATCAGCAAATCGTCGTTGTCCATGAAGTAAACGTATTCGCCGCGAGCGTGTTCGAGACCGACATTGCGCGGCACGGAAGCATTGCCGGTGTTTTCGGTGAGCGTGATAATTTTCATTCGCCCGCCGAAATTTTTTAAGTAACTCTCGGCAATGGTCGCGCTTGAATCGGTGGAGCAGTCGTCCACGACGATAACTTCAAAATCCGTGAACGTTTGAATCAGCAAACTTTCCAGACACGCGCCAAAAAATTTTTCTGCGTTGTACAGCGGGATAATCACCGAGATTTTCATTTGCTCAGCTCATTTCGGTAAAGGTTCGTCATCACGAGCAGATACGATATCAGCGCAGGTTGAGTGCTGCCGACTTTTGAAAACTCGCGCAGAAAAATTTCATAAGCTTCCGTTGCGTCCAATTTGTCAAAAGCCTGCGCCATGTATCCGAATTGCATGTTGACGAAGAAATTTAGTACCTGCAATCTGACGGCGGGATTTTGTTTGAAAAATTCGCGACTGCACATGAATTCGTCGAGACAATCCGCGCCGGCTATCAGCGGGCTTGTGTAAAAGCTGATTGTACTTTCCGGAGAACGCGTTCGCCGGAAAACAGAACTCGTGTTATTGCGCCAAACATACAGCGGCGTCGGCACGCGCAACCATCTTTTCGCCGAACACAGCAACTCGAATGTCCAAACGACATCTTCAAATATGGCTGTCTTCGGGAAAGTTATGTTGTTGTCGACAAGCAGGTCGCGCCGCACAAATTTTTCCCACGGTGCCCAACAAAAGGACGCATTCAAAAACATCTGCACGCGCTCGGCAATGTCGTCGTTTTCAAGTGTCGGCTCTTCGACAAAGGTCTTGGTGTGAATCCACGCCGTAACGGTAAATTTTTTTGGAACGGGTTCTTCGTCGCAGTCAAAAACTTTTTCCATATAGACAACGTCCGCCCGATAAGCTTGCGCAAAATCGTACAGCGTCTCCAGCGCATTTTCGACAAGCAAATCGTCGTTGTCCATGAAGTAAACGTATTCGCCGCGAGCGTGTTCGAGAC
>CAMZDU010000131.1 GCA_947305445.1 uncultured Selenomonadales bacterium | reverse complement strand
AATTACGTTTGAAGATAACTGCAGATAGGAAAAAATGATTTTCCTGTCTAATTTTTTTCTAAGGAGGCCACTTTTATGGAAGGTTTTTCGACAAAAAAATTTTATCCGCTACGCCCCGTGCAACGCTGGCTTGTCGACACGCATTTCAACAAGGCCAAGTCGACCATGATGAATATCGGTGCGCTGTTCAAATTGTCCGCCGCAATCGACATGAACCACCTGGCCGCCGCGATAAATTACGTTTTGATGCGACACGACATCTTCCGTTGCCGTTTCCTGTTTCACCCCGAAACCAGCGACCTTTGTCAAATTTTCGACGGAGAGATTGAGCCGGTTGGCGTCGAGTATATCAGCGACGAAGAATTTTCCGAACGCATGAACAAATTGCGCGAGCCGTACCGAATCATTAACAAACCGCTTTGGCGAATCTATTTGTTTGAGACGCCGCAAGCAAAATATTTGTTCGCCGATTTCTATCATGCGGTTATGGACGGCGTGTCCAGCTCGTATCTTATGTGGAACGAAGTTGACGTGGCTTATCGCGGACGCAAGAAAAAATTTCAGCCGCCCAGTTATGCCGACTACGTGGAGGCCGAAGCGAATATCCCGCCCGAAGAGCTTGCCGAAGGTCACGCCTATTGGAAAAATATGTTGGCGCACTTCGACAATAACAAACATTTGCCGCCGGTGAAAGTGCACGATGTCGCCGCGTGGACGCAAGGCACCTTTGAATGCGTGTTAAAAAATATTCTGAACGAATTCTTCCGTCAAACGCGCATCAACGAAAATAATTTCTTCCTAGGCGCGACGATGCTTACGCTTGCCAAAATCACCGGCACGAATGAAACTGTCATGAGCCGAGTGAACAACGGGCGCACCAACATGTTGGAACGGCGGATGATGGGGCTCATGCTTGAACAAATTCCCTGCGCGTGGAATTTTAACGAAAACATCACCGTCGAAGAATTTTTGAACAGGCTTGAAGGTCAAATTCAAACGAGCATGCGTTACCGCAAAAGCCTGGATATTGTCTATAACGAGGGTTTGGAAGACGACTGCGTCAGTTTTATTTTTCAGAAGAATATCCACAGCAATTTCATTTTTTGCGACACGCCCGTCGAGATTGTGTACCTGCCGCCCAATGAAATTTCTGCCGTTGAAAACGCGCTGGACGTGGAAATTAACAACGAAGACACCGGCAGATATTCGCTGTACCTGGATTACGATGCGAGCCGTTATTCTGCCGTCGATATGAAAAATTTCGCCGCGACACTCGACAAAATTTTGCTTGCCATGCAGGACACGACGACCCGCGTATTTGACATTCTGCGCTGACAGTTCACTTAGCAAATAGCATTTATTACTCCGGCAAAAATCATCGAAATGTGTCGCCGGAAGTTTGACACATTTCCTTCATTCGACGAAGCAAAAATATACTGCAAGCGTCCCGTGCTCGACGCTGATAAAAATTTTTTCAGCGTCGGCTCGATTGCTGACGGCATTTGGAAAATTTTGATTCAAAGTCGCGCTACTCAGCTCCCAGTGCAAATTTTTTGTCGTGACGCCGTCACAAGTAGCCGTCATTGGCAGGAGCGACACGGCTTGCGGTTCACGGAAAAATTTTATTTCGACGAATTCGCCGTCCTTGATGAAGAAAATAATTTCGCGCTCGTCGGCAAGGAAAATTTTCTTCTTCAACGCTGCGCAAGTAAATATCGTGCTGTAGAGATGGTCGGCGCGTCCACCGAAACAACCCGTCACAAGCGCGACGTGTTCGCCGAAAATTTCATCAGCGCGTTTGAGGGCAAGTTGTGTGTCGGTAAAATCTTTATCGGCGGGATATTTCTCGACGGGAATATTTTTCGCCCGCGCCCATTCGACAGCAAAAGTACTTGCACTGTCAAAGTCGCCGATAAAAAAATCCGGAACAATTTCGCATGCCCGACACACTTCGACGCCTTTATCGACACAAAAAATTTTCAGGCCACTCGCCACGATTTTAAACCATTCGACGCTCGGAGGCCGTCCGCCGCTCACGAACAAAATTTTTTGTGCACTCGTCAGAGAAATAATTTCACATTGCGGAAATTTCAAGTCAATCACTCCAAAAAAATTTTAGGCGAATCTCAAATCTGCCGGCGTTATCTGGTGATTTCGTTATGGAATCTTTTTAAATGGTCAACTCGATTTTATCAGCCTCTTTTTTGTTTGGAAATTATTTTCCGTGGTGCAAGCGTAATTTTTCTTGACAATCGCCGCCGCGAATATACAATGACGCTTGAAACTTTTACAGGAGGAAATTTTATGAAACGATACAACACGGCAATCGTCGGCGCAACGGGCGCGGTCGGTCAGGAATTTTTGAAACTTATCGAGGAGCGCAACTTTCCCTTCGGCGAGCTGAAACTTCTGGCCTCGTCGCGTTCGGCCGGAAAAACGATAAACTTCATGGGGCGCGATTACACTGTAGAGGAGACGACGGAACATTCTTTCGACGGCGTGAAGTTCGCACTGTTCGCGGGCGGCGCGGCAAGCAAACTCTTCGCATCGGCGGCGGTTAAATCGGGCGCGGTCGTTATTGACAACTCGTCAAATTTCCGCATGAATCCTGAAGTTCCATTAGTCGTGCCGGAAGTCAATCCGCAGGCAATCGCCCGGCATAAAGGATTCATCGCCTATCCGACCTGCTCGTCTATAATCATGGTTATGGCACTCAAGCCGCTGTACAACCTGTCGCGGATAAAGCGCGTCGTCGTGTCCACTTATCAAGCTGTCAGCGGCGCGGGGCGCGAAGGCATGGACGAGCTTAAGTCACAACTTGACGCACTGGCTCGCGGCGAAGAGGTCGTCGCCAAAGTTCTGCCCGTCGCCAAACTCGACAAGCACTATCAAATCGCCTCGAATCTTCTGCCGCAAATCGACATCTTCAAAGAAAATCTTTACACCAAAGAGGAAATGAAGATGGTTGACGAGACTAAAAAAATTATGGAAGATGACGCACTCCGAGTGACGGCGACGACCGTGCGCGTGCCCGTCTATCGTTCGCACGCCGAAAGTGTCAACGTCGAATTCGAGAGCGATGTTTCCGTTGACGAGGCTCGCGCCGCGCTTGAAAAATTCCCCGGCGTCGTCGTGCGCGACAATCCCGCCGAAATGATTTATCCGCAACCGCTTTTGACTTCCGGCAAAGACGACGTGGAAGTCGGCCGCCTCCGCAAAGATTTTTCTATTGAACACGGACTTAATCTGTGGGTTTGCGGCGACCAAATTCGCAAGGGCGCGGCTCTCAATGCCCTGCAAATCGCCGAGTACATGATTGCAAACAGTATGGTATGATGATAAATTTTATTGTATTTCAACCCGAATACGTCGACAAATTTAAATGCGATTCTTCCAAGTGCAATAATAATTGTTGCGAGCGTAACTGGGAAATCGATATTGATAACGAAACTTACCAAAAATATTTACAACATATGCCCCAAATCGTCGAGTTCTTCGATTTCAATGAAGACAAAGGAAAATATTTGCTGGCGAAACACCCTTGTCCGTTCCTGACAAAAAAATTGTGCCGTCTGCAACTTGAGCACGGCGAAGATTTTCTGTCGATGACATGTAGAACTTATCCGCGAAGACGTAAAGCCTTCGGAAATTTTTTTGAGCAATCGATGACGTTGACATGTCCCGTGGCGGCAGAAATGATTCTATTCGAGCGCGAGCCGATGAAATTTGAATTCGTTCAATTAATGAAAGACGCTCAAACCAAAATCGCCTTAAACCGTATTACGGTATCAGAGAAATTTGCCGCGCACGTGCTTGACCTTCAAATCGCAACAATTTCAATCCTGCAGGAGCGCACATTGTCAATCAATCAACGGCTGATTGTGTTGTGTTTTTTCGTTGACAGAGTTGAAGAAATTTGCGCAGGCGAACTCGACGAACTTGCACTGACAAAATTAATAGCAACATACGAATCGAAAAATTTTTTGACAGAGCAAGTTCCGCGCATGCTGGCAAGCGTCAACTTCAACGCGGAAAAATTCGTCGCGCTGATTTTGATATTGCTTGAAACTTTCTACAGCGACCTTTATTTAGGAGACGAACGCAAATTCACTAACACGGTGGCTGACACACTCGAACTTAATCAAAACGAAAATTTTGTCTCCCTCGCGACCGTCGTCGCGAGCTATGAACGATTGGCCGACGAGCGAAAAAAATTTTTGTCGCACTATTCGACGTTTCTGGAAAATTATCTTGTCAACGAAATTTTCTTGAATATCTGTCCGTGGCTTCATGCCGAACACTTCACAAAAACTTTTATCAGCTTCGCGATATCGTACAAAATTTTTGAATTGATGATGTTTTCGGCAACACGGCAGGGACTTAACGGCAAAGACGACCTGTTGCGGTTGACGAGCTGGTATACGTTGCAAATGGATCACACTGAATTTTTCAAGGAAAAAATTTCTAAATACCTGGAAGACTTTGATGATTTACCGACATTGATGGATACATTGTTTGAGTATTGAGCAATCCGTCATAGGCGATGAGCAGTTCAACGTCATTCAAGCGGAAGCTAAAAATTGTCTGGCTCTTTGCAAAGTTGAATCAAATTTACGATTTCGGACGATGCGCCGACGTGACGCTTAACCGCAAAACAAAAACCGGCAGTCAAAATTCTGACCGCCGGTCAGACTGTAGACAAAAAGCACCAATCAAGTAAAATAAGCTTGGGAGGTGCTTTT
>CAMZDU010000130.1 GCA_947305445.1 uncultured Selenomonadales bacterium | reverse complement strand
TTCACTGTTTGCTAAGGAGGTCTTGAAATGATTGATGAATTTAATTTGACACCGAATCAGCTCGACGCCTTGCGCGAAATCGGCAACGTCGGCGCGGGCAACTCGGCAACAGCTCTGTCGCAGGTTATCAACAAAAAAATCGACATGAACGTTCCGAAAGTTTCTATCGTCCCGATTGAGGAAGTTCCCGAACTCGTCGGCGGCGCGGACGCTTTAATCGTGGCGGTGTTTTTGCGCGTTTACGGCAAAGCTCCCGGCAACATTTTGTTCCTCATGCCCAAAGAAAATGCATTCTATCTCGTCGACGACCTCATGGGCAGACCGCACGGCACCACGCAGACGCTTGAACCGATGGAAGAATCCGCACTTAAAGAAGTCGGCAACATTTTGACCGGCTCGTATTTGAATGCGTTTTTCCACTTCACCAATATATCAATGATACCGTCTATTCCGTCACTGGCGATTGACATGGCCGGCGCAATTTTAAACGTCGTTCTCGTTCAGCTCGGCCAGATGGGCGATCATGCGATGGTTATAGAGACAAAGTTCTTGGCAGAAGACGACAGTGTAAACGGACACTTTTTCCTCGTTCCCGACCCCGGCTCGCTGGGCACTTTGGTCAAGGCAGTGGGAGTTGAATAATTATGGCAGACCTTATCAAAGTCGGCATGGCTGATTACAAGGTCGGTCGCAGTCCGTCTATCCTCATAAGTTACGGTTTAGGCTCGTGTATCGGAATTTCGCTTTATGACCCGCAACGAAAAATCGGCGGGCTGTTGCATATCATGTTGCCCGACAGCACGCAGGCACGCACAAGCGATAATCCCGCTAAATTCGCCGACACCGGTATTCCGCTGATGATTAACGACGTCATTGCGCTGGGAGCTTCGCGTTCGCGGCTCGTCGCCAAAATCGCCGGCGGTGCGCAAATGTTCGCCTTCGCCAATGCAACCGACATAATGCGCGTGGGCACCCGCAACGCCGAAACTTGCAAGCAGATTCTTAAACGCAACGGCATCAAAGTCATTGCCGAAGACACCGGCGGCACTTACGGGCGCACAGTTTCAATCGACTTGTCGACGGGTTCTTACAAAGTCAAAACAATCGACCGCGGCGAGAAGAATATTTAGTGGATGGTGAATGGTGAGCGAAAAATCATTCGCTGTTCGCTATTCATTAAAAGTGGTGACAACTTTGACAGGATTTTACAATTACCTGGAAGGCATCATGCCCATCAAGCGGATATTAATCTCACTGGCGGTCGGTGTGGTTCCGTTGTTCATAGTACTCTTTTCGGGGCTGACTAGCGACTTCGTGCGTGCGGAAACTGTGGCGTCACGAACATTTTCAGCCTTTTGTTTTACCGCGCTGGTGAGTTTTATTTTTTTGATGAGCTGCGAAGAATACGCTATCTTCAAGACCAAACGCGAGCTGGAACATTTCGTGAATGACGCGCAAATTTCGCAAACCGACGAAGATTTTGACCGCGCAGAATATCTCGGCCTCAACGAACAAGACACTGCCGACGACGAATATTCTGTCGATGACGAAGAAGATACTTTCCAATTAATGGATTTCGGCGGCTTGTCGAGCCGACAGTAAATTTTTGACACGTTGCCGCAAGGGACGGTGAATCACCTATGGAAAAGGACATGACGGCGTTGTGGCTCAAATACCGCGACACAAAATCCGTGGAGTTGCGCAACGAAATCGCCGAACATTATCTGCCGCTCGTTAAGATTGTCTGCGGGCGGTTGGCGGTGAGTTTGCCGCAACACCTGGACAAGGACGACCTGTTGAGCAGCGGCTTCTTCGGTCTGCTCGATGCGATTGACCGTTTCGACGTAACGCGCAACATTAAGTTCGAGACTTACGCGGGTGTAAGAATTCGCGGCGCAATGATTGACTATTTGCGCTCCAAAGACTGGATACCCGTTTCCATGCGCCAGAGGATTCGCAAATACGAGCAGACCGTTTGCCGATTGGAAAACGAGCTCGGACGCGCCGCAACCGACGAAGAACTTGCGAAGGCACTGGAAATTTCCGTCGAGGAGTTGCAGACGCTTATCAATCAATGCAACTCGGCAACGGTAATTCCGCTCGAAGAATATCTTAAAACCGACGTCAACGAGGCAGTCGACACCAACCCCGCCAACTCGACGGAGCTGTTTGAGCTTAAAGATACACTTGCCAAGGCGATTGACCGCCTTCCCGAAAAAGAACGGACTGTCGTGTCGCTTTATTATTACGAGGAAATGACGCTAAAAGAAATCAGCCGCATACTCCACCTGACTGAAGCACGAATTTCCCAGTTGCACACGAAGGCAATTTTCCGCATGCGCAGTTACCTGGCACAGAGCAAAGAGGATTTATTTTAACGCCCACATTCGTTTTGACGCGAGAAAAATTTTTTTGCGACGCAACGGCAATTTGAAACGGAGCTGGCCAAACTTAAAGTTGCCGAAAAGTCATTTGTACAACCGTAGCGGTCAACTCCTGCCGAAAGCAAAATTGGAAATATATTCCCGTTTAAATCGGCACGGTCAAAAGTTAAGCCGTCATGCAGTTCTCTTTTTTGAAACGGCGGTCGGCATTATCCCGCAGAGTTTAATCGACCCGCTGATTTCACTGCTTAGAACTCCTCTGAACACGACCGGCGGCATTGTCGCGGCGTAGGTTTTGACGGAAAACGAAAACATGCTTGACAAGGCTGTTTACAACGGCGATTGACTTGCCGAAAAAAATGTTGCCCGTGTGACGAAAAGGCTTTATAATTTTTGTGCCGATTTTAATTCACTCGTTGTGAGTGTACAAAACAATTAGGAATTATAGTTCGGATACGGCAGTTGAAACTACAAATAAAACAATTCCTAATTCCTAATTGAAAAAGGCGGCGGTTGCAACGCTCCATCTCGTACGCGAGATGAATTTGACGGAAGGAGTAAGTTACTGCAGACGTGCAACATTATAAAATGCAATTTTATAAGTCTTCGGTAACGGACGCCGAATGAGCGATAAACTTATCTTGGGCGGCCCGGCCTCCGGTTACAAGTACGAATTCAAACCGGATGGCGTTTATTTGACGATTTATCCGAGCGTGGACGGCGAGCGTCTTTTTGAGCTGTCCGATATGCGCCAAATTTTGCGCGAGTGCAAAGTTTTGGATTACGACGTCGGCGTCCTCTCACGGACAATGCGCGAGGCTAACGGCCGCCCGCAAAAAATTGCCGAACACGTGGAAATTACCGCCGCAGATATTGAAGCATTGACAAGCGGCGAAGGTTTGCCCGCGCAAGAAGAAGAACCCTATGCCCGACTCATTATCGAGATGCCCCGCGACAAAATGCGCGCCGTAATCCGCTACGATACCCGCGAAGGCGCACGGCTCCCGACCAAAGAAATGGTTATGGCTGCTCTGGCCGAATCCGGTGTCGTCTACGGCATTAACGAGGAGGCCATTGACGTCGGCATACGCAGTTTGTCGTCGTTCACTGCGGCCGAAGGTCTTCCGCCCGTGCCTGGCGAGAACGCTTACATCGACAGGAAATTTGACCTAGGAGTGCAAGGCCGTCCCGTCGTCGACGAATATGACAAAGTTGATTACAAAGATTTAAATCTGTTCGTGCTCGTCAAGGAAAATCAGACGCTGGCAATCCGCATTCCGCAGACGAAGGGCACGCCCGGCAAAAATGTTTTGGGCGAAGTCGTTCCCGCGCAGAACGGCCGACCCATTCCCATGCCCGAAGGCAAAAATACCAAAGCTGTCGGCGACCGCTTGATTGCCACGGTTAACGGTCAGATTGTCGACAAAGGCACGCGAATCAGCGTCGACCCGAAACTCGACATCAAAGGCTCAGTCGGCGTCTCCACCGGCGATATCGACTTTGATGGCTCTGTTCACATCAAAGGCGACGTCGAATACGGTTTCAAAGTCAAAGCTACCGGCGACATCGAAATTAAAGGCTCGGTCAACGGCGCGGAGATTACCGGCCGCAACGTCTACATCAGCGGCGGAATTACGGGCACGGATCGTGCCAAAGTTTTTGCTGAACGCGATGTGCGCACCGCCTTTGCCGAAAACGCGCTTATCGAGGCCGGCAATGACGTTTACGTCTCGGATATCGCGCTCCATTCGCAAATTCGCGCCGGCAAACGTATCGTCATGGAGGACAAGCACGGCCAGATAACCGGCGGTCACGCGGTTGCCGGCGAATCAATCAGCGTTAAAATTATCGGCAATTCGGCATTCGTCGTCACGAAAGTTTCCGTCGGCATCGACCCCAACTTGCAGAAAGAATACCAAAACTTGAAGAAAACTTACAAAGAGTCTCGTCGGCGTCTTACTCACATAACTCAAACTCTCAACACGCTCTCTAAGCTTGACATCAACAAGCTACCCAAAAGCCGTGTTGAGTCGATTAACGCGTTGACGCGTTCGCAATTTCCGCTCGCCGGCCAAATTAAGCGTGACGAGAAACGCATTCTGGAAATAGAAACTCAGCTTGCGGAGATGAAAAACGGTCGCATTCGCGTGAGCGATACAATTTATCCCGGCACGCGCCTGGCCGTCAACAGTATTTTGAAAAGCATTCAGACCGAGTACAAACATTGCTCCATTTTCTTGAATAACGCTGGCGACGTCGAAGTCGGGCCGTATTGACAATGCGTAATGCGCAATTATTTCCGCTTGGCGGTTGAAGGAGGTAGTAACAGTAGCGTAAAATATGTAAAAACGTCTAATCAGGTAGACA
>CAMZDU010000129.1 GCA_947305445.1 uncultured Selenomonadales bacterium | reverse complement strand
ACTGTTTGTCAGCTCGATTCGCTCGAAATCGTCCAGGTTGTCTGCGTTGAAGAATACCGGCCGATTAAGCAGTTTAAGAAATTTTTGCGCTTCGGGGATGCCCGCCACCGTCAGCCATTGCAATTTTACCTGTGCGGAGTATTCGACCATCTCAAATTCTGCGGCCCGCGTCGTCGACGTAATTGCAACCGCTACGAGTAAAATCATTGCAACAAAAAAATTTTTAATTCGCATGATAAAAACCTCCTTACGGCTTGCCTATCTTCGACGCACCACAAAAAAAAACCTTTATAGAACTTTCAGGAATTGGCAGTAGAATAATCGCAATGAGAACATAGGCCGCGATAATCAGCCGATGTTACAAAAATTTTTTGGGAGCGATATTGTTGCGTAGACAAAAATATTTAACGCTGTCGGCGATGATAGCTTACATTACATTTATCAACATGTTCGTGCCGCTGTCGACGGACGTATATTTGCCCGCGTTGCCGCAAATGGGCAATTACTTCGAGGCAGGCGAATTTCTCATCGGATTGACGCTGACGATATTTTTTTTCACGTTCGCGGTGAGCATGATTTTGTTCGGCCCTCTGAGCGACAAGTTTGGGCGGCGACCGATTCTGATTTTCGGCGCGGCAACCTACACCGCGTCTTCATTGGCGTGCGCGCTGTCGACGGACATATATTTTCTGTTGGCGGGCAGATTTTTTCAAGCGGTCGGGGCGGGCGCATTGATAACGACTTCGACGGCTGTTATAAAAGACTGTTTCCGCGGACAAGTGATGACAAAAATTTTGGCAATAACTCAAGCATTGGGAGTTATTGCGCCGATGGCGGCTCCGCTCGTGGGCGGTCTACTGTTAACTTTCACGGACTGGCACGGCTCGTTTTATTTGCTGACAGTTTTGGGCGCGGTGAACTTAATTGTCGCGTTCTTGTTCTGCGAAACTTTGCCCGAACAAAAACGCTACGTCGGAGATATTTTGCACTCGTTGACATTGCTCGTCGACGTCGGGCGAAAAAAATATTTCATGGCGGTGCTGATAATGTTCGCGCTGTTGTCAATGCCGTTTATGGCGTACTTAGGCGCGTCGTCGTTTATTTACGTCGAACAATTTTCGCTGACTGCGCAAGAGTACAGTTTATTTTTTGCGGTGAATTCAGCGGCCTCAATCGCCGGGCCGATTTTATTTTTGCGACTGAAAGAAATTCTCTCGAACATGCGATTGTTGCACCTTTGTTACCTCGCGGCAATAACGAGCGGAATTTTGGTGCTGACCGTTGGAGAATTCGGCGCGATAATATTTTTGTTGACGTTCCTGCCGTTCACGGTGACAGGAGCGGTCGCCCGCCCGTTTGCAATGCAAATTCTCCTGCTTGAAGCAAAAGACAACGTTGGAACGGCGTCGTCGATTATAAATTTTATTCCGACACTTTTCGGCAGTGCGGGCATGATGCTCGGTACGTTGCCGTGGGGAAATTTTATCAACGGTCTCGGCATAATCATCACGACTGCGACCGGCTTATCTATTATGTTGTGGATTATGATTCGGCGCGGATATTTCGGCTCGGCTCGACAAAACGCCGCCGATATCTCCGGCTGCGCTAATGAGAAATGAGGAATTTGAAATTAGGAATTGTACGGTTACAGACACCAACAATACCAAAAAAATTTCAAATTCCTCATTATTAATTTCAAATTGAAGAATCGCAACGGCAGATTATTTTTTCTTGACGGCAGTGCGGATTGAAAGTTCGCGCAACTGCTTGTCGTCAACTTCGCTCGGTGCATGGCTCATCGGGTCAATCGCGCTCTGCGTCTTCGGGAAGGGAATCACGTCGCGAATTGATTTGCGCTTTGCCATGAGCATGACGAGCCGGTCAAGCCCGAAGGCAATTCCGCCGTGCGGCGGCGTGCCGTATTCAAATGCGTCCATAAGGAATCCGAACTTTGCGTGAGCTTCCTCGTGCGTCAAACCGATTGCCTCGAAAACTTTTTCCTGCAAGTCGCTACGATAAATCCTCAAACTGCCGCCGCCGACTTCCACGCCGTTAAGCACAATGTCGTAAGCGTTGGCCTTGACGCGTGCGGGGTCGGTCAGCAAGAAGTCGACGTCCTCTTCACGCGGCGCGGTGAACGGGTGATGCATGGCGACGAACTGGCCGAGTTCCTCGTCCCAATCGGAAAATCGACAATCCACAGGAAATTTAGCTTGTCGGCATCAATCAAATTTCTGCGACGCGCCATCTCCAGACGAAGTTCACCGAGAGCTTGCGCCACGACAGAGGCCTTGTCACCGACGACTAACAGCAAATCGCCCGTCTTGCAACCGGTGGCCTGTTTAATGCGGTCAAAAGTTTCGTCGCTGTAAAATTTTTTGAACGGAGACTTCACGCCCTCGGCGGTGTACTGAATCCAGGCCAGCCCCTTCGCGCCGTAAGTCTTAACGTATTCGACAAGCCCGTCGAGTTCGCGGCGGGGAATGTCGGCGTAATCGTCGACGCGGATAACTTTAACTTGTCCGCCGTGTTCAAGCACGCTGTTAAAAACTTTGAAGTCGGAGCCTTTGACGAACTCCGAAATGTCCTGCAACTCCATGCCAAATCTTAAATCCGGTTTGTCGGTGCCAAAGCGCGTCATTGCCTCGTCCCAACTCATGCGCAGGAACGGCGTCTCAATCGTCACGTCAAGCGTCGTCTCAAAAATTTTTTTAATCAAACCTTCCATAATCGTGATGATGTCGTCCTGATTCAAGAAAGACGTTTCAATATCGAGCTGCGTGAATTCCGGCTGACGGTCGGCGCGCAAATCTTCATCGCGGAAACAGCGCACTATCTGGAAATATTTTTCAAAGCCGGAGACCATGAGCAGTTGCTTGAAAATTTGCGGCGACTGCGGCAGGGCGTAAAATTGTCCCGGATTAAGTCTGCTCGGCACGAGAAAGTCGCGTGCACCTTCGGGCGTGGAGCGGCACAGCATCGGCGTTTCGATTTCCAAGAATCCGTTCTCGTCCAGATAGTCGCGCATGATTTTTGTGACGCGGTGACGCAAAATAATGTTGCGTTGCATTTCCGGACGGCGCAGGTCGAGATAACGATAGCGAAGTCTGACCATTTCGTCCACGTCCACGCCGTCTTGAATGTAAAACGGCGGCGTCTTCGCACGGTTGAGTATCCTCAGCTCCGTGACGAGAATTTCAATTTCGCCGGTCGCCATCTTCGGGTTGACTGTATCTTCAGAACGCGCACGCACCTTGCCGCGCACGCCGATAACAAATTCGTTGCGGAGCGTTTCGGCTTTGGCAAAGTCAAGACCTTCGGTCGAGCCGTCAAAAACGATTTGCAAAAGCCCGCTACGGTCGCGCATGTCAACGAAAATCAAACCGCCGTGGTCGCGCCGACGCGATACCCAGCCCGCCAATTTAACTTCTGTGCCGACGTCACTCTTGCGCAATTCGCCGCAATGATGAGTTCGTTCCATGCCTGTCAATGTTTCCAAATTGATTACCTCCCTTTGCGTCCGTCAATCATAATCAAAAACTTCGTCGGCGTTGAAAATGGGTCCGTCTTTACAAACTTTGCGACGACCTTTGGCAGTGTCAATCGAACAGCTCAAGCACGCGCCCAGTCCACATGCCATGCGCTTTTCGAACGAGACTTCGCACGGCAAATTTTTTTCGCGGGCAAGTCGTGCAACGCCGCGCATCATAATTTCCGGGCCGCACGTGAAGACAGCCGCATAATTTTTCGCCGACAAAATTTCCGGCAACGCATCAGTGACGAAACCGTATTTGCCGACACTGCCGTCGTCTGTCGTCACGAAAATTTCTTCGGCGTGTGGACGAAATTCCTTTTGCCAGAAGGTGACCTCGTTACTAGTCCTGCCGCCCATGAGCACATCTGTAGAAAATTTTTCAGCCGCGCAGAGTAGTGGAGCCAGCCCCATGCCGCCGCCGACCAACAAAATTTTTCCGTCGCGGGGTGTGAAGCCGTTGCCGAGTGAGCCGAGAATTTCCAGCCGTTCGCCCGCCCGTTGCCGTGACAAAACTTCTGTGCCGCGCCCGACCGCACGATAAAAAATTTTCACGTGACCGCCGGCCGTCGAGGCAATGCCCAGCGGGCGGCGCAATGTGAAGTCGTCAGAAATTTTCACCTGAACGAATTGCCCTGCCCGCGCCTGTTCAGCCAACTCCGGTGCGTCAACCGTAAGACGAAAAACTTTTTCGGCGACCTCTTCGTTTAAGATAATCTCAGCGATAAAATTTTTTATCATCACGAGTTGCCTTTCTCGACGTGCACTTCAGGCAATGCCAAATTGTCCGCCGCGAAGTTTAACGCTGTCTCCACGTGTTTGGCTTGTGCGTCGTAAATTTTTGCGTCGCGGACAATTTGCGCCGCCTGCTCGACAGTCGTCGCCGTTGCCTCGATAAGTTTCGCCAGTGTCTCTAAATGCGAATTGAACTGCTCGTTACTCATGCCTTTGTCAAACATGTAATTGCCTTCCTTCGGATAAATTTAAAGTCAACAATTTAATCAACCCGTTCTTCTAATTGCGAAGCCACAGCATAACGGGTGAATTTATCAATCTTAGTGGCTCATTGCTTGTCGAAGAGCTTGTTCCTCTTCGCGGGTGAGCTTGTATTTGGACGAGACGCGCCCGCCTTCAATCGGTTTGACGTAACTGCGCTCGTGTTCCTGTCCGCATATGGACGAAAAGATTATGCCGTTGTTATTTCTGTCGAGCAGAGCAACGCACCAACTTAGACCTTGACCGGTTCGCTCGAAGGCATCGATGTGGACTACGGCAACGCG
>CAMZDU010000128.1 GCA_947305445.1 uncultured Selenomonadales bacterium | reverse complement strand
TGATTGTCTTGACGCACTACAAAGGGCACGCGATGGGCGGCTTCGGCGGTTCGATGAAAAATATTGCTATCGGTTGTGCAAGCGGACATCTGGGCAAGGCGCAAGTTCACGGCGTCGACCCGAACAACGTTCCCGAAAATTATCTTGAATGGCCGATGAAGGAATATTTTATGGAGCTTATGGCCGACAGCGCGAAGGCGACTTGCGATTACTTCGGCAAGCATATCGTCTTCCTGAACGTCATGCGCCGCATCAGCGTCTCTTGCGATTGCGAAGGAGTGGCCGCCGCCGAACCGACCATGAAGGATATCGGCATTGCCTTTTCGACCGACCTTCTTGCCGTCGACCAGGCGTGTTGCGACATGATTTACGCCGCCACCGACAGCCACGACATGAAGGAGCGCATTGAAACTCGCCACGGCTTACGCCAGCTCACTGCCATGGCGGAAATCGGCCTCGGCAATCCGCAATACGAATTGATTGAAGTCGAATAACTTAACGCCACGTTTCGTATAAAAATCGCCGGCATACAGTCGGCGTTTTTTTTTTAGCAAGTGCGCGGCGATTGTCAAGGCGTTCGTCGCGTGATAGACTGTCGAAAAAATTTTTGTCGGAGGCTTCGACATGTTGAAAAAATTTTTTATATTGCTCGTCGCGCTGATGACGATGAGCACTTCGGCTGGCGCAACGGAAAAAATTTTGTTCATACCCCACGACGACAGACCTGTCTCAAATCAACAGCCCGTCGAAGTCGTCATGCAGCTCGGTTGGGAAATAATTTCTCCGCCGACAGAAATTTTGACGCGTCCCGAAGAATTATGGCGTTGGCTTGACGAAAATGCACCTTCGGCGAATGCGGCTGTCGTTGCTTCGGACGCACTGCTTTACGGCGGATTAATCCCTTCGCGTAGCCACGAAATACCCGCCGACGTGTTGATTGCCCGCGCCGAAAAATTTAAAACTCTGCGTGAAAAAAATCCCGACTTGCAACTTTACGTCTTCGGCTCGTTAATGCGCACGCCTTCGGCCGGCACGCCCGGCGACATTGAAGAGCCAGACTATTACGGCCAATACGGCGCGGAAATTTTTCAATATACGATGTTGCTTGACAAGCAGGAGACCGACGCGCTTACCCGTGCCGAAGAAATTCAGCTCGACGCGCTCAAAAAAAATATTCCCGCCGAAATTTTGGACGATTGGTTTGCACGCCGCGAAAAAAATTTTTCCGCAACAAAAACTTTGCTGGAGCTTGCCAATGACGGAATTATAAATTGTTTTATCATCGGCCGCGACGACAACGCTCCGCTAAGTCAAACGCACCGCGAAAATCTTCGGCTGACGGCTTATATGTCGGAGCTGGAGATACCCAAGACCAAAGCTCAATCGCACGTCGGCATTGACGAATACGCAATGCTTCTGCTTGCCCGCGCCGTGAACGATTTGCGCGACGAATTCCCGACCGTTTACGTGCAATTTAATCGCGGCGTCGGAGCTGAGACCGTGCCTGCTTATTCCGACGAGCCGCTGAAAGATTCTGTTCGCGACGAAATTTTGATTGCCGGCGGCTTGCCGATTTCCAATCCTGAACGCGCCGACTTCGTTCTGCTGGTAAACACCGACCCCGAAGGCGAAACTTATCACGCGCACAACAGTTTTCCGCCGCAACGTTTGACCAGAGACGAGAGACGGACTCTTCGCCGCAACGCAGAATATTTTACGTCGCTGGTTGAAGAGGCCGTCAAAAAAAATTTGCCGGTCGGTGTCGCGGACGTGACCTTCGCCAACGGTGCGGACGTCGCGTTGATGCATCACCTTCGCAAAAAAAATTTGCTGTTCAAGTTGCAAGCTTACGGCGGCTGGAACACCGCAACGAATACGACGGGTTTTGTGTTGGGCACGGGAATTTTGGCAACTAAGATGAGCCGCGCCGCCCTCGACAAACTGCTTGCCCGCCGCTATTTGGACGACTGGGGCTATCAAACTTTTGTCCGCACGAAAATTGCCGCCGAGCTTTCAAAACGTCCCGACGGCTTGAAAATTTATTTGAACTTGGGCGAACACGAGCCGGCTATTGTCAAGCGCGAGACTGAACTCATGCGTAAATTTGCCGAAAAAAATCTGCCGCCGTTCGATTTCCTCGACAAAGTGACCGTGACGAATCCTTGGCACAGAATGTTCGAGTGCGCTATACATTTTTCCGAGCGGTGACAAACTGCTCGACGCAAAAAAAAATCTCCTCGTGAAATTTCACGGGGAGAAAATTTTTTCAGTCGAATAAGTCCTTGAGCTTGTCGAAGAATGATTTCTTTTCGGGATTGTTGGTTGAATCAGAGCCGCCGTCCTCGAATTCGCGCAAAAGTTTTTTCTGGCGGCTTGAAAGATTTTTCGGCGTGAGGACTTTGATTCTGACAAACTCGTCGCCGCGTTCGTTGCCGCGCAGATGCGGAATGCCTTTGCCGCGCATGGTCAAGACTGTGCCGGATTGCGTGCCTTCGGGAACAGTCAACTCAACTTTGCCGTCGATGGTGGGAGCGTCAACCTTCGCGCCGAGAGCCGCCTGCACGAAGCTGATTGGAACTTCGCAATAGACGTCGGTGCCTCTGCGCGTGAAAATTTTGTGCGGCTTGATGTTGATGTAAACGTACAAATCGCCGGGCTGACCGCCGCGTTCGCCCGCCTGGCCGCCGCCTTGAATGCGGAGCCGTTGTCCTTCGTCGACGCCGCGGGGAATGTTAAGCTTGATGTCGCGGTTGACACGAATCTTGCCTTCGCCGTGGCAGTGGCCGCAGGGATTTTTGACAATTTGTCCCGTGCCGTGACAGCGTTCGCAAGGCCGAGAGTTGGCGATAACTCCGAACGGTGTATTCGTTCTTGTCTGGCGAATGCCCGTGCCGTGACAGTCGGGACACTCGTCGGGCGTGGTACCTTTTTTCGCGCCGGTGCCGCCGCATTCCTCGCAAGTCTCCATGCGCGGAATTTTAATTGACATCTCCTTGCCGAAGGCAGCTTCCTCAAAAGTTATACGCAGGTCGTAGCGGAGATCGGCTCCTTTCTGCGGACCGGACTTTTGCCGCGTGCGCGTGCCGCCGCCGCCGAAGAACTGCTCGAAGATGTCGCCAAGACCGCCCATGCCGCCCATGCCACCGAAAATATCGTCCATGTTGATATTTCCGGTGAAGCCGCCGCCGTAACCGCCGCCACCGCCGCCGGAAAATGCCGCGTGGCCAAATTGATCATATTGCGCACGCTTCTCCTTGTCTTTAAGAACGTCGTACGCTTCGTTAATTTCCTTCATGCGGGCTTCGGCGGTTTTGGGGTCGTTGCGGTTCAGGTCGGGGTGATATTTGCGTGCCAGCTTGCGATAGGCTTTTTTTATTTCGTCGTCGGTGGAATTTTTGTTGACGCCGAGTACCTCGTAATAATCTTTTTTGTCAGCCATAAAATCAGCTCCCTAAGCAAAAAGCGGGGAGAGAGAATTCGTCTCCCTCCCCGACGGGTGATTCGTCACGAATTATTTTTTGTTGCCTTCAGACCACTCGGCGTCGATTGTGTCGTCGTCCTGCTTGTTCGACGAGCTTTGTTGCTGTTGCTGAGTGAAGTCGGCATTGGGTTCGCCCTGTTGACCTGCCGCGCCGGATTGATACGCCGCAGAGGTGAGCTTGTAGAGTGCCTGACGGACGTCCTCGGTAAGTTTTTTAAGCGTGTCGGTGTCGGCGGTGTCGAGTTTGTCTTTGAGAGCCTGCGCGGCATCGCGAACGTCTTTAATCAAAGCATCGTCAACTTTGCCCTCGAAGTCCTTGCACGTTTTTTCGGCTTGATAAACGGTGTGCTCGGCGTCGTTTTTGGCGTCGGCGGCCTCACGCTGTTTTTTGTCTTCGGCTTCGTGCGCGGCGGCCTCTTTAACCATGCGGTCGATGTCGTCCTTGCTCATGCCGCTGGAAGATTGAATAGTAATCTTCTGCTCGCGGCCGGTGCCTTTGTCTTTGGCGGAGACATTGACGATGCCGTTGCGGTCAATGTCGAAGGTGACTTCAATTTGCGGAATGCCTCTGGGTGCGGGCGGGATATCGCTGAGCACGAATCGGCCGAGAGTTTTGTTGCCGGCAGCCATCTCGCGTTCGCCCTGAAGAACGTGAATTTCAACGCTTGACTGATTGTCGGCGGCCGTGGAGAAAATCTGCGACTTCTGCGTCGGGATAGTGGTATTGCGCTCGATAATTCTAGTGCAGACGCCGCCGAGCGTTTCAATGCCCAGGGACAGCGGAGTTACGTCGAGCAGGAGGATTTCGTTGCCCTTGCCGAATTCGCCGGCAAGCACGCCACCTTGAATAGCCGCGCCGATTGAAACGCATTCGTCGGGGTTAATGCCTTTGGAAGGTTCTTTGCCGAGGATTTCGCGAATTGCATTCTGGACGGCGGGAATTCTGCTTGAGCCGCCGACGAGAATAATTTTGTCGATGTCTTTGCCGGTCAAGCCCGCGTCTTTCATGGCGTTGCGGGTCGGTTCCATTGTGCGTTCAACAAGGTCGCGGGTGAGGTCGTCGAACTTTGCACGCGTCAACGTCAAATCCAAATGCTTCGGGCCGGAGGCGTCGGCGGTGATAAACGGCAAATTGATATTCGTCGACGTCATGGAACTTAACTCAATCTTAGCTTTTTCGGCCGCTTCGATGAGACGTTGCGCACTCATCTTGTCGGCGGAAAGGTCAATGCCGTTGTCGCGCTTGAATTCGGCAACCATCCAGTCCATAACCTTTTTGTCGAAGTCGTCGCCGCCGAGGTGCGTGTCGCCGTTCGTCGCCTTGACTTCAAAAGTATGCTCGTCGAG
>CAMZDU010000127.1 GCA_947305445.1 uncultured Selenomonadales bacterium | reverse complement strand
GTCGACGCCGCACGCCGAAAATTTTTCCTATGCGCACCGCCACGGGAAAGAGAAATTTTATTATTGCGAAGCTGTAACGGTGTAATAATTTCAACGTCGGCAAACCTTTGACTGCAAAGACCATGTTGCACAGTGCGCCGAACGAGAACGTCGACACGAAAATTAACAGCACGCCGACAATCGCCGGCAAGTACTCGAAAATATTTTCCAGGCCGAGATAACTTATTCGCCACGCGCCGTAAAGTATCAGCGCAACCAAAAATTCCGACGCCAACAAAAGTCCAAGGAACAATCTTTTTTTCGGGCGCATGGCTGTCAATGTTTGTAGCAAAATTCTCACCGCCTTGCAAAATTTTATAAGTCACGCGAAACGATTTAATTCTTTCAGCGCAAGTTTGATTAACTGTTCGGTCGTGGCGTTCGGCGGAGAGTTTTTGAACGCCGCAGAAATTTCCGCCGACGTGTAGCCCAGTGCCGACAATGCTTCCGTCGCCTCGTCGAGTGCCGCCGATTGAACGGGTGCCGGCTGAAATTCTTCCGCAGAAAAATTTTCGACAAACGGTCGCACTTTGTCTTTAAGTTCGAGCAAAATTCTTTCGGCGGATTTTTTTCCGACGCCCGGCAGGCGCGTCAAGGTTTTTAGATCCTGCAAGGCTACGGCGTGTGCGAAGTCCGCCGCAGAAATTTTTGACACGATTGACAACGCGCTTTTCGCTCCGACGCCCGAAACTGTCAGCAACATTTCAAACAGCTCGAACGAGGTGCGATTTGTCATTCCGAAAAGTGTTATCGCGTCTTCGCGCACGGCCGTATGAATGAAAAATTCTGCCGACGCATCGACCGACAAAGTTTGTTGCGTTTGCGTGTCGACGAAAATTTTGTAGCCGACGCCGTTCACGTCGAGGATACAGCTATCGTCGAAGAGAAATTTAATTGTCCCGCTCAAGTAACCAATCATATTACTTCTCCGTGATTAACCCGTTGCGCTTCGTCTGCGGTGTAGCCGAAGAGCGTCGAATTAGTTTATTTAAATACTCCGAGCTTGTGGAAAAATTTTATGGCGAATTTGCCAACCATGGGGATACGCGCCATGTCTTCTTCAAGCAAACCGCCGATTAAAACCAGCGTCGCCACGTAAACCACACAGCCCGCGCCGATTGCGCCGAACGTCGAAAGAACTTCCATGTGCCATTGCGCAAGCGTCAAATCGTAAGAAAATTTCACGACCAGAGCCATCGCCGCCGCCGCACCGACCGTTTTGAACAGTTGAGCCGCCTCCGGTTTGTAGCCGATGTATTTGTAGATGAAGTAAAGATTTATGAACGCCGCAACGCCCATGTCGGCCGCCGTAGCCCAGGCCGCACCCATAATGCCGAGCGCGGGCATTGCCGTCAACGTCCAGTTGAGCACGACTTTTGCCGCGGCCGCCAAAATCATGTTAATCATTGGGATTGTCGTGTGGCCGAGGCCTTGAAGTACGCCCGTCGACACTTGATGAAGTCCGAGCAAAATTATCGACACGGCGGAAATCATCACGGCCGGACCTGCGCCCGGTGCGTTGTAAATTATGCTTGCTATCGGCGTGGCCAGGAAGAAGACTATAATAAACGCGGGGAAGCACACGAAATTTGAAATTCTAACCGCCGCCGCCGTGGTTCTGAAAATACGCGCCGCGTCTTTGAGGGCGCGAGCCTCCGAAATTGCCGGAACGATTGATACCGCTAACGACGCTGTAAAAATCGTCGCCAAGTTTACCAAAGGCACAGCCATACCCGTCAAGTAGCCGAAAAGCTCCGTGGCTTGCCGCACCGAGTAGCCGGCGACTTCCAATCTTTGCGGCACAATCATCAAGTCCAAATTCGACACGACCGGCAACATTATCGAGGCCGCGCTCACCGGCAACGCCAACTTGAAAATCCGCTTGATTATGCTGAGCGTAGGTTCGTTTGCCGTTTCCGGTGACGGTTGCAAATTCACGCCGTAGGTTGCCTCAATGTCGCGGTTTAATTTTATGTGGAAGTAGACGAGCACGATTAAACCCGTGACCGCGCCCGCCAATGCTCCCAGACTTGCGCCCGCCGCCGCGTAGTCCAAGCCCATGGGCAAGAACATGTCCGCAAGCATAATCATCACTATCACGCGGAAAATTTGTTCGACAATCTGACTGACTGCCGTCGGCGTCATGCGTTGCCAGCCCTGCAAATATCCCCGCGACGAGGCCAAGAACGTCACGAAGAAAATTGTCGGCGCGAGGGCGACCACCGACATATAAGCTCGCGGGTCACGAATGAATTGCCACTCGATAAGCCAGCTTGCCGAAAAATATGTCAGCACCGAAAAAAATATTCCCGTGAACAGCATCAGCCCTAACGATATATGGAAGACGCGCCGCGCTCCGCAGATGTCTTTCAAGGCTACGCGTTCGGCCGTGATGATTGAGATTGCCACGGGCACGCCCGCTTGTGAAATTGTCATGGCGAAAAAATATATCGGGAACGCCATTTGATACAGCCCGATGCCTTCGCCGCCGAGTATTCGCGACACGAATATCCAATTCAACGAGCCGATTACCTTGACGACAAAACTGGCCACCGTCAAAATAAATGTGCCCCGAATAAATTTTTCGTTTGATTTAATTTCTGCCATCTATGTGTCGCACCGCCTTGGTGTCATGTTTGTTTGAAGGGTTTGATTCCCGAATTGCCTTTTTCGCCGCCGTGTGGCATAATCCTTTTAACAATTAGGAATTGTGATTTGGAGTGTATGTTTGACGGCGATAACACCACAACTCAAAAACTTCCTGCAGCAGTTCCAAGCTCCTAACTGAATACGGGGGTGACATTATGGACAGTAAAATTTCCGTGCTTATCAAATTGAACAATCACCCCGTCGCCGTGGTGCAGACGGATGCTCGTCCCGAAAAATCTTTGCAGTTCGCCGCAAATCGTTGGGGCTGTGTCATTGCCATGCTCGCCGCCGCCGCGAACGGAAAAGTTGCCGCCTTCACCAAAGAAACGACACCTTGTGTCGGCGGGCGTGCAGGTCTCGGATTCGCGCAGTATCCGCTCGGCTGGATTGAATATTTTTTGTCGTGCGGAGGCAACGGTGTCGACCGTTGCGAACATTACAAAAAAAATCCCGACGTGGCGAGGGAATTCATTTGCAATGTGTCAAACGCTCTTATCGAAAAAATTGAGCCGCGAAAAAAATTTCTGCTGTTCAAGCCGCTCGACCTCGTCACGGACGAGACGCCCGACGTGATAATTTTTCTTGTCAACGCCGATCAACTTTCGGGGCTGGTCACGTTGGCAAATTACGATTCGGCTCGACACGACGGCGCGAAAATTTTATTCGGCGCGGGCTGTGCCCAAACGGTGCTTTATCCCATGAGCTACAAAAATTTCTGTTTCGTCGGACTAACGGATCCTTCTGCGCGAAAATTCATCGGCAAGGACTTGTTGGCTTTCAGTATGTCTTACGAAAAATTTTTACAGCTTGAGACTTTCGCGGAGGAGAGTTTTTTGACGGCGGACGCTTGGCAAAAAATTTACAATAGGCAATAAAGTTATCCCCGCCGCGTTAACGACGGGAATTTTTTTGTTGTCGCAAATTTTTGCCGAGAATGACGAGCGACTCGTGAGCTTTGACGGACTGACCTGCCGCGACGTTGAATTAATTACAAATGCCGCAAAAAAATTGGACTGTTGAAGGCATTTGCAAACTTGCCAACGAATATTTCGCAACAAATTTTTTTACGATAGCAAGGAATAATCGGCCATGAAAAAAATTTTACTCGCAATCGTCGCGTCAATACTGCTGTTCGTCATCACGAGCACGCCGAAAATTTTCATCGGGACGGAGCATGAAACGGTTGCCGTTGTCGACGCAAGAGAAGGTTTGCCGCTGACGATTGACTTCGTTCACTCGGTGCAGAAGACCCCCGTAATTGAGGAGATGACTTTTCGCAACGACGAATTTGTTTTGCACCGAACGATTTATCAGTCGCAAGGCGTCGGCTTGCCTTTCGACGCGGCGGACGGAAATTTTCGTCGTGACGGCGACCGCTTTATCATGGACGACATGAATCGTCCGCTGAAAAATTTGGAGTTGCGCACGGGCAAGGGGACGCGCCTTACAATCACGCTTGACGGAAAAATTTACGAGTTGTACAAAAAATTTCCGCTCGGCACAAAAATCGTCGTTAAAACTTTTTGACGGCAACAGAAAATTTTTTGCGGAGGTTTCGACATGAACAGACGAAATTTTATCAAAAGTTCACTTGCGTTGACGACTGTCGCGCTCGTTAATCCGATCGAATTAATCGGCAAGCATAACTTTACGACGGAAGCGGCCGAAAAAATTTCTTGGTGGAAAAAAAAATCCGTCTACCAGATTTATCCGAAAAGTTTCCTCGACACGACGGGCAGCGGCACCGGCGACCTGCGCGGCATTACGGCTAAGCTTGACTACATAAAAAGTCTCGACGTCGGCGCGATTTGGTTGACGCCCGTTTACCCGTCGCCCATGGTTGACAACGGCTACGATATCGCCGATTATACGGGCATTGAGCCGCGTTTCGGCACGCTTGAAGATTTTGACGAGCTTGTTGCCGAGGCCGACGCTCGCGGCATAAAAATCGTCATGGATCTCGTCTTCAATCACACGTCCGACCGTCACCCGTGGTTTATGAAGTCGAAGTCAAGTCGCGACAATCCCAAGGCCGATTGGTACATCTGGCGCGACGGCAAAAAAAATTCTCCGCCGACAAATTGGCGAAGTATCTTCGGCGGGAGCGCGTGGCAGTGGTGCGAAGAGCGCGAGCAATTTTATTTG
>CAMZDU010000126.1 GCA_947305445.1 uncultured Selenomonadales bacterium | reverse complement strand
CATTATGACGAGCAAGCTCGCATCGTCGGCCGCGCCCGTGAACGAAAGTTCTGTCAGCGCAATCGCCGGCAAAAATATCGGCAACGTCACGGGGAAGAGCAATATTGGAAACAAACCGCCCTTGACCGTGGCGGACGTCGTAAGTGCCGCCGTCAACGTACCCGCCGCCGCAATGCCGACCGTTCCGAGCAAAAGCGTCGCCGTCAACAAAAAAATTTTCTCGACTGCCACGTCAAACAGCACCAAAAATATCGGCACGATAAACGTCGTCAGCGCAGTCAGCGACGCGAACACGTAAATCATTTTTCCGAAAAGGATTGCTTGCGCGTCAGCATAAAGTTTCAGCGTCGGCAAGGTGCCGGCCTGCGCCTCGTCGTCGAAAGTGGAGGCTATGCCCGCGCCCGCCGCGAAGAAGATTACAACCCACAGCATTGCCGCCAAAATTTTCGGCTCAATCGGTGCTCCGCCCGTCGACAAACTCAAAGCTGCCACAGCCGTCAGCGCAAACATCATCATCGCCGCGAATGACGCTCGCCGCCGCATACCGATTAAAAAATCTTTGCGGACGATTGCCGCGACTTGCTCACATAGGCAAGCGAATGACTTCGTCACAGATTTTAACCTCCGTCTTGTCGTTTGTGGCGAGTAAAATAATTTTGTCGGACACCGCGGCGCGAATCTCGGCAAAAAAATTTTCGCGGCCGTCGTCGTCAAGATTGGCAGTCGGTTCGTCCAGGAGCCATGCATCAGCCTCGACGCCGAGCACTATCGCGAACTTCAAACGTTGACGCATGCCGGTCGAAAAATTTTCTGCGCGGACTGAAGCGAAATTTTTCAAGTCAAGTCCGACGCGGGAGCCAAGCTCCAAAATTTTTTCTGCCGTCAAAGTTTTCCCGTGCAGTCGTGTGAAGAAAATTAAATTTTCCGTCGCAGTCAAGCTGTCGTAAATTTTCAGCTCCGGCGACACGGCGGCAATCGTACAATCGGTGGGCAACGTGACGGAGCCGCTGTCGGGACGAATAATTTTTCCCGCAAGCTTGAGGAACGTGGACTTGCCGGAGCCGTTCGCGCCGGTTATGCCGATAACACGTCCGCCGCGCAAGTCAAGCGTGACATTTCTGAACAGCTCGTGCCGCCCGAAACTCAAGCTCACGTCGTCGAAAGAAATTTGGCGCGTCACTGAATCTTGTCCTTGTTGAGGCGCATCCAATGTTCGCCGCATTCGACAATGCCGTCCGCTTCCATCTGCGAAATTTCCCGCGTCAACGACGAGCGATTGCACTCCAGCTCCTTAGCAAATTGCACGCGACCGGGCACGCGCACGCGTTCGGATTGTTGACGGTGTTCGCGTTGGAGCAAGTACAGGATAATTCGTTCGCGCAGATTTTTTTGCGACAGAAGTTCAACCTTTTGCATCATCAGGACGTTTTTGCGGCTGAACGTCTCCAGCAAATTTTTCATGACAATGCCGTGCATGCGACCGAGCTTCGGGCCGGCAATCAAAAGCGAGCGATAGGGCAACCACATTATCGTTGCTTCTGTCGTGAGCTGGACACTTGTGGCGATTACGTCTTCGCCGAGAATTGCAGAGACCGTGCCGAAAATTGCGCCGCTCTCCAAAGAATGCCCGACCGATTCGTTGCCGAGCCTGTCGAGCGAGAGGATTTGCGCTTCGCCTCTGACAATGATTCCGATATTTGCGTTGGGCACGAAAGCTTCGAGCACCCGTTCGCCGCGGGGATAATTTTTTATAGTAGTGCCCGTGAATTTCATGAACTGTTCGATTTCACTCGGCAATAAATCTTTAAAGAGCGGAACACCTTGCAAGTCTTTGCCGGTCATCGCCGCTCACCTCCCGATAAAAATTTTACCGATTATAACACGCCGAATTTTAACATAATGTTATAAATGTCACAACGTCCGCCCGAAAATTTCATTGACAGTGTAAAATGAACTTGCTAAAATTTTTTGCGGGGTGATTTTATGAACAAGGATATTTCAATTATCGGCGCGGGCGTACTGGACGTGCTTGCCGGCGCGGTTGACGATAAAATTTTGTCGCGAGACTCCACGCCCATGAATTTTATCACACTCGCTTTCGGCGGCGACGCACTCAACGAGGCGGTTGCATTGTCGCGGCTGGGTAAAAGCGTTCAATGGATTTCCAAAGTCGGCGACGACGACGCGGGCAAAAAAATTTTGAGTTTCGCCGAAGAGAACGGAATTGACATCAACGGCGTGACGGTGCAGGCGGAACTAGCTAGCGGAGTTACAATCGTGCTCGTTGCCGAAAACGGAGAACGCCGCTTCCTTACAAACTCCAACAGCAGTCTTCGCAAACTTACCGAAGATGATATTTTACCGCACGTTGACGCAATGGCACCAATCGTTTCTTTCGCGAGCATGTTTATTTCGCCGCCGCTGGACGTTCCGACAATGACACGTCTGTTTAAACGAATCAAAGCGGGCGGACGGATATTGGCGGTCGATACGAAGATGCCTCACCACGGCGAGACCTTGAACGATTTGGCGGAGCTTTTGCCGTTCGTCGATTACTTCGTGCCTAACGAATTCGAGCTTGCGGCGTTGACGGGCGGGGACGACACGGACAAAAATATTTCGGCGTTGCTTGATTGCGGGCTGAAGTGCGCGATCGTCAAGTGCGGCGGCGACGGTTGCATAATTGCCGAAGGTGACGAGCGCATAAAAATTCCCGCGTGTCCTGTCGAAAAAGTTCTCGACACGACGGGTGCGGGCGACTGTTTTGCGGCGGGCTTACTGTGGGCGTTGTCGGAAGGTTGGCCGCTCGCCGAATGCGGACGTTTCGCCTGTGCAACGGCTTCGTGCTCGGTGGAGCAAGTCGGCGCGGTGACGGGTGTCACTTCTCTCGAAAAAGTTATGGCGCGTTACGAGCAGTTAACTTCACGCTAAAAAATTAACTTCAGCCGTCTTTAGGCGGTAGGAGGTTCAATATTTTTGAGGATTGCTATAGTTGAGTTGTTCGTTGTATAATCGGCGGCAACAAATTTTTTGGGAGGTAACGGTTTTGAAAATGAACGGAGCACGGGCACTCCTTGAGAGCCTGAAACACGAAGGCGTCGAACTGGTATTCGGTTACCCCGGCGGCGTCGTGCTGAAACTTTATGACGAAGTTTACAAAATGAAATTCCCCAACATCTTGACGGGACACGAGCAAGGCGCGGTTCATGCGGCTGACGGTTATGCACGGGCGAGCGGTAAAGTCGGCGTGGTCTTCGCCACATCGGGTCCGGGCGCGGCGAATTTAATCACCGGCATTGCCACGGCGAATATGGATTCAATTCCACTGGTTTGCATCACCGGCCAAGTCGCCAATCCCGCAATCGGCAAGGACTCGTTCCAAGAAGTCGACGTCTGCGGAATCACCACGCCGATAACTAAACACAACTATCTTGTCAAAAACGTCGAGGACATTCCGCGTGTGGTCAAGGAAGCGTTCTTCATTGCGCGGACGGGGCGACCTGGTCCGGTGTCGATTGACATTGCCGCCGACGTGTTCAATACTGAATTTGACTTCGAGTATCCCGAAGAAATTAATTTGCGCGGCTACAGCGGCAAATATCCCGTCAAAATTTCTGCGGTTGATGAAGTCGTCGAGGCGATTGAAAATTGTGAGCGGCCGTTGATTTTCTGCGGCGGCGGCGTGACAATTTCCGAAACTTCCGACGAACTGCGCAAAGTCATTGCCCGACTCGGTTGCCCTTCAACTTCAACGCTTATGGGGCTGGGTTGCATTGACGCCGACACTGACGGTTATCTGGGCTTTGCGGGCATGCACGGTTCATACGGCGCGAACATGGCGATTCAAGCCTGCGACCTGCTGATTTGTATCGGCATGCGTTTCAGCGACAGAGTTACCGGCCGCGTGAAAGACTTCGCTCCAAATGCAAAAATCGTTCACTTCGAGCTTGATCCCGCCGAAGTCAACAAAAATGTCCAAGTCGACTTAAAAGTTCTCGGCGACTTGCGTCGGTCGTTGCCCATGTTTCGCGGTAAGCTGGACGAGTCGTTGACGAACTTCCCCGAAAAATTTTCCGCGTGGAAATCTCAAGTCCTCAGCAAAGGTGCCGAGCATCCCTTCGCGTGGAAGGAAGAAGGCGACGCAATTAAACCCGGCGCACTCATCACGAAAATCAGCGACCTTTGCGACGAAAATGCAATCGCCGTCACCGACGTCGGGCAACATCAAATGTGGGCGGCGCAATTCTTCAAGGCACGCAAACCGCGACAATTTCTGACGAGCGGCGGTCTGGGCACAATGGGCTACGGTCTGCCGGCGGCCATGGGCGCGAAACTCGCTTGCCCCGACAAAAACGTCGTGCTGTTCACCGGCGACGGCTCCATTATGATGAACATTCAGGAGCTGGCTACGATTGCTGACCACGACATTGACATAAAAATTGTCATCGTCCACAATTTTATTCTCGGCATGGTTGGGCAATGGCAGAGGCTGTTTTACAATCATCACTACTCGGCCTCGGAGCTTAAGTACAAGCGTGACTTCGTGAAGATTGCCAACGCCATGGGTCTGCGCGGCTACCGTTTGACGCGTGCGGAAGAACTCACGTCGGATTTGCCGGAAATTTTTTACTCGGCAGGCGCGGCGGTCATTGATGTTTACGTTCCCGAAGAAGAAAACGTTTTGCCAATGGTGCCCGGCGGCAAGCGGCTTGATCAAATGGTTTTGGGCAAGGAGTGAGCGACATGCAGAAATATTTTTTGGCGGTGCTCGTTGAGAACAAGCCCGGCGTCTTGACGCACGTGTCAGGGCTTATAAGTCGTCGCGCCTTCAACATTGAGAGTATCTCGGCCGGCTACACCGAGGAGC
>CAMZDU010000125.1 GCA_947305445.1 uncultured Selenomonadales bacterium | reverse complement strand
GTCGTAACCGACAATTTCGGCGATAAGTTTCGCCAGAGCTTTAATAGAAATTTCTTTTCCCGTGCCCGCATTGACGGTCTCGTTGCCGCTGTAGTTGTTCATCAAAAAGACGCACAGGTTAGCCAAATCGTCGACGTATAAAAATTCGCGCAAGGCCGAGCCGTCGCCCCAACACTTAACAGACGGCAGAGCGTTGACCTTGGCCTCGTGAAAACGCCGAATCATTGCGGGCAATACATGCGAGCGCGTCGGGTGATAATTGTCGTTCGACCCGTAAAGATTCGTCGGCATTACCGAAATAAAATCCGTGCCGTATTGGCGATTGAGGTACTCGCAATATTTCAGCCCGGAAATTTTCGCCAGCGCGTAAGCTTCGTTCGTTTGCTCAAGCGCGGAAGTCAACAGACAGTCTTCGCGCATGGGCTGAGGAGCCAGTCGCGGATAAATGCACGACGAGCCGAGGAACTCCAGCTTGCGACAAGAATTTTTCCACGCGGCGTGTATAACGTTCATTTCAATCAGCATGTTCTCGTACATGAAGTCCGCAGGAGATTCGCTGTTGGCACCGATTCCGCCGACCTTCGCCGCCGCAAGGAAGACATATTCGGGCTTCTCGGCGGCAAAAAATTTTTCGACGTCCGCCTGTCGAATCAGCTCAAGTTCGGCGTGCGTCCGCGTCAAAATATTTTCGTAACCTTGCCGCTTTAACTCGCGCACGATTGCCGAGCCGACCATGCCGCGATGTCCCGCGACGAAAATTTTGGAATGCTTGTCCATGAAAATCTCCTTTCAGCGCGTGCCGTCAAGCTCGCGATATTTTTTTTCGTACCAATGATACATTTTCGGCAAAGATTCTTCAAGGGTGATTCGCGCCTCGAAACCGGTCAGCGAAAATAATTTGCGTGTATCCGGACAACGACGCATAACCGAACCTTGCGGAGCCTCGTGCACTTCAACGGCGGGATAAAAATTTGCAATGTCGAAAACCAACGCCAACAAGTCGAGAATTTTTATTTCCTGCGTGCCGTTGCCGACGTGAATAATTTCGTCGGTGCACCTGTCGCTTAACATGACGACTTCCGTCGCACGAACGGCGTCTTCAACCGCGCAAAAAGCTCGCGTCTCCTGTCCGCCGAAAATCGGGAAGGGATTAACTTTGTCGTGCACGCGCTTGAAAAATTCGGGCAGAACGTGATCAAAGCCCATGCGCACGCCGTAAACATTATGATAGCGCACAATTTTGAACGGTACGCCGCGACTGCGACAATAATTTATCGTCAACAACTCGCCGGCAATTTTACTGCCGCCGTAAGACCAGCGCGGATTAAAAACGTCGTCGACGGTCAGTGGAATATTTTCCGCGCTCGGAATAAATTTTTCGGTCGGAAAACGGTTAATTGTTCCCGCATAAGTTTCCGACGACGACGAAAATAAAAACGCGCCGCAATTTTCGACGGTACACCATTCCAAAATATTTATCAGCGACAACAGATTGACGCGCAAAACTTCATAAGGTTGCTCGTAAAAATTTTTTGTGCCGTTAATCGCCGCCAAATGATAAATCTCGTCGTAGCGACCGGAAAGTTTGCCGTAAAAATTTTTCTGCGTCATATCCTCGTTGAGCGCGATAACATTTTCCCGCGCCGCAAGTTTGCTAAACATTTCGTCCGCCGTGCCGCGCGAATGGTTATCGATAATCGTGATTTGCGTGTCGGCTTGCCGCGAAAGATAATCCGCCAAGTGATAGCCGATAAATCCGCCGCCGTCCGTGACAATTATTCTGCGCATTTGCCGCCCTCCTCAAGCAGGAAATTTCCTAGCGTGAACGCCGAATCAATTTTCTTGCAGACTTGCCAAGCGTCAAAAATTTTCAAGTCAGCTTTGGGCAGTTGCAAAGTTTCGTAGCGTTCGTGATTGTTGAGGACGAGCAAAGCCGCCGCGCCTTCACACGCCGCCGATAAATTTTCAAAGGCTATACCTAGTTTCAAACTTTCCAAATCTTCGACGGGCGTAACGAAATCGTGAAGTCGCAGAGAATAGCCCGCCGCAAATAATTTACGCGCAATGTTTACCGACGAAGAGCCGCGCAGATCCGAAGTGGCAGGACGACCTTTGAACGCCATACCAGATAAGACCAAAATTTTTTTCGGGGCGACGCGACGCTTAACCCAATCGACAATTAAATCTTCCAACGACTCGCTAATTTTTCGCGCCGCCAAAATAAAATTTTTACTCGCGCAATCGGGCATGTTTTCAGTCAAAATGTAGGCGTCCTTTTCAAGGCAAGGTCCCGCGACAAAGCCAGGGCGCGAAATCCCCGCCCGCGAATAACCTTCGTTAGCAAGATTTATGACGCTCGCGCCGTCAACACCGAATTTCTACGCGGCTAAACAAAATGCATTGCCGACAGAAAAATTTATATCGCGGTAAGTGTTGCAGTAGAGTTTGGCGAGTTCAGCCTCCTCCAAACTTTGCGCCTCGATTATGCGCGGAGAAATTTTTTCAAACAGTCGCCGCGCCATGTTAAGTGCTGTTTGATTGTTGCCGCTGATAATCATCAACTCTTGCAGAGCTTTGCCTTCAACCGTGCGTTCGGGACACATGCTTATAAAAAGATTTTCTTCACGCTTGCCGCTCAACTGCGCCAAAAGCGGCAAAACAATTTTGCGCGTCGTGCCGACTGAGACCGTTGAACGAATTATGACAAGCTGACTTCCGTCGTAAACTTCGCGAAGAGCTTTTATCGCCGCGCTGATTGCCTCTAAGTTCGGGTTAGTCGAGTTCGGATAGAGCGGAGTCCCAACCGTGATTATGAACGCATCAAATTGACGCAGTGGGGGGGGGTTAATTTATCGACGCAATGAAAATTTTTCCGATTGTGTTTGGCAATCAGTTCGTCCAGCCCGGCTCGAAGAAGTGAGCGCGATTTTCCGCAAGGCAAGATTTTATCTTCGGATTAATTTCCGTGCCGAAGACCTCTGCGCCGCGTGATGCCGCCGCGATTGCCAATGTCAGCCCGACATAGCCGAGTCCGACGATTCCGATTTTCAAAGCAAATCATCTCCCGTAAAGTTTCAAATCGGATTGCACCATCATTTTGACCAGCTCGCGGAAAGAAACTTTTCGTTGCCAACCGAGCACGCGTTGAGCTTTGGACGGGTCGCCCAAGAGCAAATCAACTTCGGAGGGACGGAAATATTTCGGATTCACGTCGACAAGCAATTTGCCCGTCCGTGAGTCGTAACCTTCCTCGTAAGCACCGGAGCCGCGCCACTGGATTTGCGTGCCGACTTCGGCAAAGGCCGCCTCGACGAATTCGCGGACGGTATGTGTTTCGCCCGTGGCCAAAACAAAATCATCGGGTTTGTCTTGTTGAAGCATGAGCCACATGCCTTCGACATAATCGGCCGCGTAGCCCCAATCGCGTTTGGCATCCATGTTGCCGAGTGACAATATGTCTTGGAGACCGGCACAAATTTTCGCGACGGCGACAGTAATTTTTCGCGTGACAAATTCCACGCCGCGCCGCGGGGATTCGTGATTAAACAAAATACCGTTGCAGGCGAACAAGTCATAAGCCTCGCGGTAGTTGACGGTAATCCAATAAGCGTAGAGTTTGGCGGCGGCATACGGACTTCGCGGTTGGAAAGGCGTCGTCTCGGATTGCGGCGCGGTACCAATCAGACCGCCAAACAGCTCGGAAGTTGACGCTTGATAAAATTTCGTATCGGGCTTGTTTTGGCGGATTGCTTCCAAAATTTTCAGCGTGCCAACGCCGGTAGCCTCCGCCGTGTATTCGGGTACCTCAAACGAAATGCCGACGTGAGATTGCGCCGCTAAGTTGTAAACTTCATCGGGCTGAATCTCGCGAATCAAGCGCATCAGAGTGAGCGCGTCGGTAATGTCGCCGTAGTGCAGAAAAAAATTTGCGTCTTTGATATGGTCGACGCGCTCGGTGCAGAGCGTAGAGTGCCGACGAATCAAGCCGTGAACCTCATAGCCCTTCGCAAGCAACAGCTCCGCAAGATACGAGCCATCCTGCCCGGTTACGCCGGTGATAAGTGCACTCTTCATAAATATCACCTCGATTGAACTACTCACCGCCAGGCGGGAGCTTTATAAGAAGTTTGACTTTCGTCCTCAAATATTTTTTAACAAGCGTTGCAAATAATCCATCTCGACGCAATCTTTCCACAGGCCGTTTAGGCGGAATGTATCCGTCATCTGAGAAATGACTTTAATTGACGTGCTATGCAAATCTTTAACGACCGGATACGGCAATGCAAACAGGTCGGGCAACTCGCGGATAAAAAGTCTTGCGTCCGTCAAATTCATAGTGCTCGTGAAGGATTTGAGCATCGCTTTTAACGAGGCCTCCTCGAAAAATTTTGCCGGCGCATCGTCGACAAGTTGCTTTTTCAAATAGGCGGCGACATCGCGGCACGTGAGGAACGTTTCCATTTTGCCCGCGTAAAATTTCGACGGCGTACTCGACAAAAGCGTCGGCGACAGATTTTTTGACAGCGCGTTAAACAATCTCTCTGCGGCGTAAGTTTGGTCAGGCAACTTAAAAGTTTTGGCACGTGCGGCACGGTAGTGCAAAATACCTTCGTCGGAGTCGTCGTTGCGGTAATGCAACGCAAAATTACTTTCGCCGGCACGAGAGATTTTGTCGGTGCGAATAAGTTCGCTTCCGTCGCGGCTCTTGTAATCGTAATAATTAATAACAATTTTGTCGGCGGTGACGGGGTTGTTCAGCTGGCCTTGCACGTTGCCGCCCTTTTCGTTTACGGCATAAACGCCTTCAAAATAATTTAAGGAGTGCGGATTGTTTAAAAAATTTATCGCACGCGGATTGGCAATCGTCTTGACGTG